>JAADHM010000185.1 GCA_013151855.1 FCB group bacterium
TTGACCGTTGGGTAAGTTGGCGCGGTCATCGTTAAGTCCCATATCATATTCTAACAATAAAGCTAAATTGTATTTAAAAGTAGCATCGATACCGCCGAAAAAGTCAATTTGTTTTTCATCGTCAACATCGTTTTCCAAAGAGTAATTAACCCCGGCATGCCATCCGGAAGTCCACTGGTAAAAATAAAAGCTGCGGCTGACGACGGTATAAAATCCTCGCGATTTAAAAGTATACCGTTTGAATTGATCATTGTAAGCACCGGAGCCTTGGGAATTAAAACCAACGGTGACTGCCGGGAAATATTCCAGTTCATCGATAATGCGAAACTTGATATTAAACTCTATACGCGGATTCCAATTGGGTTCTTGATTGGATATAATATTCTCCGCTCCGTAAGAGATGCCAAGCGTAAAGCGATTGGAGAGACCAATGTCCGTTTTGCCAATGGCACCACCATTGGGATAAAAACGAACTCCGATATCAAAATAACCTCGTGGTAAAGTTCCGGCTGTGGGCATATCGACTAACCAACGAGGAGGAATGTCATACAAACTGGTGGTGGCTTCTTGCTGGCTGTAAATAGGCTTGCTAATTAACAAGGTGAACAGAATAGCCAAAACATATATCTTTTTCATGATATTATCCTTTTTTTTATTTCATTAGTCTTTATTTGAACACAAAATATTAAAGTTCTTATGGTTTAGTCAATTTAAAACAGCATAGTTTGGTTACCGGAGGAGTAAAATTATAGGGACAATTGATATTCTTTAGAAAAATACAAGGAAAAGTTATCGGTTGATTGACAAGGAGATAATAAAGATATTTTTTCTTGTTCATGGAAGCGGTAAAACTTATAGCTGTCTTTGTTTTTATTGTCATTGCTCTGCGTTTGAAAATATCCGTGGGGGTTACTCTTTTCCTTGCCGGTGTGATAACGGCCCTTATGTATAATTTGAAATTCTTGGTTTTGCTGGAAGGATATTGGGAGCTAATAAAATCATGGCGTTTTATTTCTTTAACCTTAGTAATTATCCTGATAACTATTTTGGGAGCGCTTTTGAAAGAACTCAAATTTTTGGATAAACTCACCAAAGCGTGTAATAACCTTTACGGAGGTAATCGTACCGCCGTATCTATTCTGCCGGGATTGGTGGGGTTGATGCCTATGCCCGGCGGGGCTTTGCTTTCCGCTCCGCTTGTCGACAATGTTTTATCGGACAAAAAATATTCACCGGAATTTAAAACAGTGGCAAACTATTGGTTTCGACACATTGTCGAATTTTTCTGGCCTGTTTATCCCGGGTTGATTTTATCGGCGGCAATTACCGGTGTTCCCCTTTATAAAATTTCCATGTTACAGTTTCCCTTGACGGTGGTTATGGTAATTCTGGGGATAATCTTTTTTTCCAGAAAAATAGATCTTACTAATGGAGAAGCCGGTGGTACCCTTTTGGCATTGAAAGGAATTGCCAATACCATCTGGCCTATAATATTGGCTATTGTCATCTATGGGTTATTCAAAATCCCTCTTGCCTTTGCCGTATTATTATCAATAATCTTATTGGTAATAATTGCCAAACCCAAAAAAGAAAGCATGGTCATTTCATTAAAACACGGTTTGACATTCAAGCTTATTTTTCTTGTCTTTGGAATTTTATCTTTTCAAACAGTCCTTCAACTAACGGGAGCTATTGATTCCATTACCAAACTTACGGTGGATTATAAATTACCGGCGGAGTTAGTTATATTTTTAGTCTGTTTTACCTCCGGTTTACTTACGGGGATGGTGGCGGCTTTTGTGGGGTTATCTTATTCTTTATTGGCTGGATATTTATATCAACCGCAAATCAATATTTCCCATATTTTCCTTGCTTATCTATCCGGATATATCGGTATGATATTTTCTCCCACTCACTTATGTTTGATTTTGACTAATGAATATTTTAAGAGCGATTTAGTGAAAGTTTATAAGAAGATGTTAATTCCTGTTATCCTGTTGGCGCTTATCGGCTTTCTTATATATTTATCTAATTGGGGCCGTCTGTTTTAAGCTTTTAGAAGATAAAATTATCCTTTTCGAAAATGATACTCATCTAAAAAAAAGTTGAGTAAATAAAAAATATTTGTTAACTTATTTAATAGCAATATAATAGTTAATTAGTCAGAGAAATAATTGGGAACTTTTATCGTTGATGATAGTATCATAAATAAATAAAAAAAGTTGGTGGTAGATGGTTAAAGAAACTGAAAAAGATATTGATTTTGCATTAATGAGAGCCATTCAAAAAGGGGACATGGTGGCTTTTAATGAAATGGTTGACCGTTATAAAGACCGTCTTATGAATGTAATTGGACGGATGTTATCTTCGCCGGAGGAAGCTGAAGATGTTATTCAGGAAACATTTATAAGAGTTTATCAACATCGGCAATCGTTTAATTTTCAGCATTGTTTGTCTACTTGGATTTATACGATTGCCTTGAATTTAGCTCGTAATGAATTGCGCAAAAGGAAAAAGTTTAAGTTTTTTGAAATTTCCGATATGAAAGGACACGAGAGTGAATTAGCTGTGGAGATGAAAATCCCTAATAGATTGCCACAGGTTTTAGATAAAGCAATAAAAGAACTGCCGGAAAAGTATCGTACCGCTTTTATGTTGCGAGATATCCAAGAGCTTCCCTACGAAGAAGTCTCTAAAGTCCTAAGTATTCCCTTGGGAACAGTGAAATCCCGTGTCAATCGAGCACGTATGATGCTTAGGAACAAGTTAAAACCAAGATTGGAGGGTTATAATGCGTTGTCGAAAAGTGCGCTCCTACCTGTCAGCATACTGTGATGACGAATTGAACGAACGTCGCCGGCTGGCAATCAGTGAGCATCTTTCGACATGCGCTTCATGTCGGAAAGAGGAAGCTATGTATCGTTCAATTAACAATGTTCGTTTGGAGCTGAGAGAGCTCAAGGTATCAAAAGATTTTAATAAGATTCTTTTTAATCGCCTTGCTCAGGAGCGTTTTGCCGAAACTCGTTCCCAAGCATATTTGCCTAAGCGAGCTCCACTGATAAGTTGGAAGAAAGCAATCCCTGTTTTTGTTTCAGCCTGTTTATTGATATTAGTAACTATCTCGGTATGGATGCCCTCTTCAAGGAAAAATATCCTTCAATTTGCGACCAATACTCATTCTCTCGATGATTCTTATTTAACCGCTCAACCTGTTAGTAATCCCAATCTGACCGTGAAGTTAAACCATAATTGGTCTTTTGATAATCAATTGGCCAAAGTAAAACGAGTAAACAGAATCACCAACACCATTACCAGACCCGGTGGTTTTGATTGGAATGGTTATGGTACCGGTTTGACAAGAGTGTCTTCACATCAGAATAATTTTGTCCCCTATTCTTTTGATTATTATCGGATGCGTCCTGTGATTAAAGTCTATGTATTACCAACAACATCAGTTCGAAAGGAGGCTATGGAGACATATTAAAATGTTAATGTTGTTATTTAAAAAGACCGCCGGAAAGAAATATTGGTTAACTCTTTTGGCGGTCTTTTTTTCAGTGAGCATAAAGGCTGCGGAGTTTTCTCTCGATTATCTTGAAAACGGTTTGAACGAACTGATTTATCGCTCTTCCCAATCTATCGTAACTATTGAAGCTACCAATCCTTCCGGTGGTAATGGCTCAAGGATGGACAATGAACCGGTATATAACTTGATATCAACCGGTATTGTTTATGATTCTCTCGGGCATATTTTGGCTGTGGCGTCATCGGTTACGGGTCGTTCGGATATTAAAATCAAATTCGAAGATCAGATAATTCCCGCTCAGGTGCAAGCCGTGGATTATCAAAGCGGTTTGGCGATATTAAAAATGGTTAAGCCGGTGGGTAAACCGGTTGTTTTAAACGGGAAATATGGTTGTGCCGGGCAGATGATTTTGGCTTTGGGAAATGTATATGGTCTTAGAGCTACTCCCTCACTCGGTTTTTGTGCCGGAATCAGACCTGATGGAATAATTCAGTTCACCGCTCCTGTCATTTATGGTACTTTAGGTTGTGGATTATTTAATCTTTCCGGTCAGTTGGTAGGTGTTTTTATGGGAAATGATAATCAAGGAAATCAAAATGAATTAGGGTTGGCGGTACCGGCTTATAAAATTCCGGAAATTGCCAATTATTTAATTACCAAAGGTGACCGATTATGCGGTTATTTGGGACTGACCACTACTAAAATTCAAGTTAGTCCACCTATAGTAATAGGTTATCAAAATCAATTTGTAAATGTTTCGGATAATAATTTGGTAATCGATCAGGGAGTTCTGGTCAACAAAGTGGTAGCCAATTCTCCTGCGGAACAAGCGGGTTTGCAAAAAGGTGACTTGTTATTTAGTGTTAACGGCAAAAGAATAAACTCCGCCATAAATTTGGTTCATTCGGTGCAACAATCAACACCCGGAACAATTATGAATTTTGATGTGTTAAGACAAAACAGTGTTTATCATATCAATGTAAAAGTGGGGGAAAAATTTTTAAA
>JAADHM010000164.1 GCA_013151855.1 FCB group bacterium
TCTATTAATTGTTAAACCCTTAAATTGTAACAAATATAATGTTTAAGTCAAGGCAATTTTCCAGCAATCTATAAGTTATTACCATAATTCAAATTTTAAACTATTTTACAAAGACTTGGTTCCCATAAAAATATGATAATGTATAATTCAAAAATATGATTGCTCCCCATCTTTTTTGGAATATATTGAATTAATACTTAACTTAAAGGAAAAAATGTCTTTAAAAATAAATGAAATGATAAGTTTGGATGCAATTTTTGAGTTGCATTCCAATTTTTCCCCCAAAGGAGACCAACCGCAAGCTATCAAACAGCTTTGTAATGGCTTACAAGCCGGTTTGAAACATCAAACTCTTTTAGGGGTTACCGGTTCGGGAAAAACGTTTACCGTTGCCAATGTTATCGCTAAAATGGGTAAACCGACATTGGTTATCTCCCATAACAAGACTTTGGCGGCTCAATTGTATGGCGAGTTAAAAGCCTTTTTCCCGCACAATGCCGTGGAGTTTTTTATCAGTTATTATGATTATTATCAACCGGAAGCATATCTTCCCACTACCGATACCTATATTGAAAAGGATACTTCTATCAATGATGATATCGACCGTTTGCGTCTGCGCACCACCGCTTCCTTGCTTGAGAGGAAAGATGTTATTATCGTTGCTTCCGTTTCTTGTATTTACGGATTAGGTTCGCCGGAAGAGTATAAAAGACAGTTTATATTTATGGAGAAAGGAGCCGTATCCGATAGAGATGAGATCATTCATAAATTGATTGCTATCCACTATAATCGCAATGACATTTCTTTCACCCGGGGAAATTTTCGGGTACGGGGAGACACCATCGAATTAATCCCAGCTTATCACGAGAATGCCTTCCGTATCGAATTTTACGGGGATGAAATAGACCGTATTACGGAGATAAATCCTCTGACCGGTGAAATAATAAAAGAACGCCAGCGTTTGGCCGTTTATCCGGCAAAGCATTTTATAACTTCGAAACCTCAACTGGAAAGTGCCATTAAACGTATCGAAGCGGAACTGAAAGAAACGGTCGAGAATTTCGTCAGAGAAAATAAGTTATTGGAAGCCCAACGGATTGAAATGCGCACCAAATACGATTTGGAGATGTTGCGCGAGATTGGTTACTGCTCGGGTATTGAGAATTATTCCCGACATCTGACCGGTAGAAAGCCCGGCGAAAGGCCTTTTACTCTCATTGATTTTTTCCCCGATGATTTTCTGACCATAGTTGATGAATCCCATCAAACCATACCGCAAATAAGAGGGATGTTTGCCGGTGATCGCAGCCGTAAAGAAACTTTGGTCAAGCATGGCTTTCGACTGCCTTCGGCATTGGATAACAGGCCGCTTTATTTTGAAGAATATGAAAGCCTGATGAAACAAACTATTTATATTTCCGCTACTCCGGCAGAATACGAGTTGGAAAAATCGGGCGGAGTGGTCGTAGAGCAGGTAATTCGTCCCACGGGTCTGTTAGACCCTAAAATAACCGTGAAACCTCTAAATACACAGGTTGATGATTTATTGGAGCAGGTAAAAATTCGCTGTGCCAAAGGAGAGCGCACTTTGGTGACTACTTTGACCAAGCGGATGTCGGAAGACCTGACCGCATATTTTAGAAAAATGGGTGTTCGAGTTCGTTATTTACACAGTGAAATAGCCAGTATTGAAAGAACGGAAATTATCCGCGATTTACGCTTAGCGGAGTTCGACGTTTTGGTGGGGGTGAATTTGTTACGTGAAGGCCTTGATTTACCGGAGGTGTCTTTGGTGGCGATTCTCGATGCCGATAAAGAGGGCTTTTTGCGTTCGGAACGTTCTCTAATGCAAACAGCGGGAAGAGCGGCGCGAAACAAAAACGGCGGAGTTATCTTGTACGCCGACAAAATCACCAATTCGATGAGAAAGACCATTGATGAAACCGAAAGGCGTCGCCGCAAGCAGATGGCTTACAATAAAAAGTATCATATCAATCCAGAAACAATTTATAAAACGAAAGAAGAAATTCTTCGCTCCACTCGTTTTGCCGATGCCAAGACGGTGGAAGAAAAAAGCTTCGAAAAGCCGTCTAACTTTGAAATGATGAGCAAGGAAGACCAAATAGGTTTTATGGCAAAAGCGATGAAGAAAGCCGCTGAGAATCTTGATTTTGAAACAGCGATGTTAATACGGGATGAGATAAAAGAAATGGAAAAAAGCATTAAAAAGAAGAAAAACAAAAAATAATAGCTTTGCGTCATTATATTTGATATATGAAGAGGAAAATGCATTTACTAAAAAATTATATCTTTATTGTAGGGTTAATTTGGCTTTTATGGGCTGCCTGTGACAATCCTACTGTTACGGAACGTACCTTGGAAGGCGAACTGCAACGGTATATTATCAACGATGAAGTCCCCCAAGACTTATTCCGCCTTGATAGTCTTATTACCGATTCTGTTTATAAACTTCCTTTTAGCGATACTCTTTATCGCGATTACCTTGATTCTACCGCCAGAGCGTTAAGTTTTGACTTTGGCGATAATCTTTATTTACCCTTTGGTGTTTATAAATATGCGGAGGTCACTTTTTTTGATACTTTATTCGGACACACCCAAAAAATAGTAGGAAGTCAGGTTTCAGAGGCTAATTTTGTACGCCCCTTGGTGCGTCAGGGTCTTTTTGTCAAATTGGGAAGAGATCAGGATTCTTACAGCGGGTGGCTGCTATTTGGATATAATGGGGGAAATCCGGTTGTCGATATGAAGGTAAGAGTTTCAACGGGAGCTACTTTCAGCGGTACCATTGTGGATACTTTAAAATATCCCGTAGGTGATGTCAATAATATGAGAACTTTTCCTTATTTACGCCTGGAAGAGATTTTCAAGCTCGAAAACGGTTCTAATATTCTTATTAGTTCTACTCGCTTAAATACGTATAATCCACTTGTTTACGGGCAGGTGGTTACCTATGAGTCATCAAATAGCTTGGTAACGAAAAACTTAATTCAGTCGGATACGAACATTTATTATTTTTCCGATACCGTCACCCTCCAAAATAATAAGCGACTATGGAATATTATTAACGTTCAGGCCTTCATTGATGATAATGGGAATATAAGATTTATCAGAGCTTGGTGTCTTCCTTATAAGGGGAATTTATAAATATATGGTCTTCTAATGATTATGAGAAGATTTATTTCTTATTATCCCTTTTGTTTTTTGTTGAATAAAATTTCTTGATACGAGTAATTTCATTACTAAATGAAGAGTAATAATTAAAACATGGAGGTTTTTTATGTCAAAGAAGAGATCACCACTTTTGCCGCTTCTACTGGTTTTAGTGTTTTCACTGGGAATGATTGGTTGCGGAACACAGGTCCCCTCGGGATATAGGGGAGTATTCTATTCCAAATTTGGTACGGGAACTCAATTCGGGAAAATATATCCCGAAGGGTTTAGCTGGCATATGCCCTGGAATAATATGTTCCTTTACAAAATTCAGCTTCAGGAGCATGAAGAAAAATTGACCGTGCTGTCATCGGACGGCGCCACCATACGTATGGACGTATCGATATTATATTATCCTGAAAAAGATAAGCTGGATTCTCTGCAGGTTACGATTGGTCAGAATTATTATAATGTTGCCATCTCACCGTCGATTCGAGGCATTGCGCGCGAGGTAGCCGGGCATTATAAGCCGGTGGAAATTTATTCGTCTAAAAGAGATCAGGTGGGAGCTAAGATATTTAATGAGTTGAAACAAGCTATGTTGAGTAAATTCATCACCATCGATAAGGTTGTTATTCGCGATGTCCAAATTCCACAGAAAATTTCCGAGGCTATCAACTTTAAATTGTCAGCGGCACAGGATGCGGAAAAAATGGATTTCGTTATTTTGAAAGAGAGAAAAGAAGCCGAGAGAAAAAGGATTGAAGCCAAGGGGATAGCGGATTTTCAGAAAATTGTCAGTGCCGGTATTACGTCTTCTCTTTTGAAATGGAAAGGAATCGAAGCGACTTTGAAGATTGCCGAGTCTCCCAATAGCAAGGTGATTATTATCGGTAACGATGCCGGAAGTTTACCGGTGATTTTAGGAGGGAATAAATAAACGGAAAAGTTTTTATAGCTAATCGTAGGAACACGCCGTGGCGTGTTCCTATTGCTATTTTAATTTTGCTGATGTATTGCTAACTATATTTCTGGGCGAAGCGCTTGCCGACGTAAATCCCGACTCCGCTACCAATCGTGCTTAGCATAAAAGCGGTAAGAAAACCGATTTGTATCCCCACCCACCAACCAAGCCATCCCCCGATAATTGCGCCCATTGTCGAAAATATTTTGCTCATTTTTCTAATTGCATTTATGTTGTTCGCTGTTTGGTCAGGTCTTGTTCGCCTCGGTGACTCGCTGGGGCTGAGTGAATATGACCTGATTTTTTAATTTTGACCAACCTGTTAGATAATATTATTTCTTTTTCCTACCTTTTACTGTTTTCTTTTTGGCAAATAATTTCTTTT
>JAADHM010000179.1 GCA_013151855.1 FCB group bacterium
GGCTTTTGAAGTAGCCAAAAAACTAAAAAAGCTCTCCACAGATAATCAACTGTTAGTCATCACCCACCTTCATCAAATTGCCCACGAAGCCAATCATCATTTTGTAGCTCGAAAAATTACTCAAGAAAACAAGCGTACCTCCATTATCATCAATCACCTTAACGAAAGCGGTATTAAAAATGAGTTGAAGAGGATGATTGCTTTACCTGGATCCAAATGAAAAAATTTAAACTTTAACCGGTATTGGGAATTTAATTTATTTAAAAAGTACAATATTATTTTGAATATTATTCAAAAAGGTAGGTATTAGTTAATAGTTGGAAAATAATTATATGGAAACAGATAAAAGTTTAGTGATGAATATAAAGACAGGCGATAAAAAGGCTTTTGGCATTTTAGTCGAAAAGTATAAAAAAGTAGCTTTTCGTCTTGCTTTGGGTCTGGTAGGTAACAAAGATGATGCCTACGACATTTCTCAAGAAGCCTTTTTACGTGTTTATCGTTCAGCCCATACCTACGATACCAAACAACCGTTTTTACCTTGGTTTTACACCATTATTTCCAATCTATGCCACACCTGGCTTAAGAAACGTCAACACCGTTTGAATAATACCCTTGACGTTGATGATTCCTCTTTTCTCTTAATTGATTATGGCAACCCTGAAAAAACAATGGTTAAAGAAGAAACAATGGAACTGTTACGGAAAGCGCTTATGGAACTATCTTTTGAAGATAGAGAAATTATTTCATTACAGCATTTTCGAGGAATGTCCTATGATGAAATTGCGGACATTCTTAAGATACCGCGGGGAACGGTAATGTCGCGACTTTATTATGCCAGAAAAAAATTAGCCAAGCTAATGAAGGAGCAATATGCCTAAAGATAAACGAGAATTATTAGCCGGTTATATCGATGGTGAGCTTTCCGATAAGGAGCGTCAGGAACTGGAATCAGAGCTCAAGAAAAATCCCGAACTAAAAGCGGAATTGGAAGAATTTAAAAAACTCAAGGAGGTGACCGGTATGGTTCGTTACGCCGACCTTCCCGATGAAATCTGGGAGAATTACTGGCAATCTCTCTATCGCAAGTTGGAACGAGGATTGGGGTGGATATTTCTATCAATCGGAGCTATTATTCTAATTTCTTTAGGACTTTACCAATTCTTTAAACAATTATATATTGACTCCCAGACACCGCTAATGGTAAAAATTGGTATGACCGCTCTTGGCTTGGGAGTAGCAATATTGTTAGTATCACTTGGGAGAGAACGAATCTTTGCTTATAAACGCGACCGCTACCGGGAGGTAAAAAAATGATTATAACCACTTCGGAAAACATTGTCGGTAAAAAGATTGTAAAAACTATCGGCTTGGTCAAAGGAAATACTATCCGTGCCCGTCACATAGGACGCGACATTGAAGCTGCTTTGCGGAATATCATTGGTGGAGAAATTAAAGAATACACTAAATTGATCGCCGAATCACGAGAACAATGTTTGGATCGAATGGTAGAAGATGCCAAATCCAAAGGCGCCAATGCTATCGTTATGTTAAGGTTTTCCACTTCGGAAATAATGAAAGGCGCGGCAGAACTTCTGGCTTACGGAACAGCGGTCATCATCGAAGATGAAAAATAGTTTAATTTTTTGTGACAATAATCGATATGCTGAATAACTTAGTTTTGATACCGATAGCCAATCGCTTTTCAATACCTGCCTTCGGCGGGTCGACGGGGCGACCTGTCATTAATTATATGTTTCTCTTTTTATCCCAACGAACCGACTACTTTCTCAACCTCGTGTAAAACCTCACATGATTTTACCAGCTTCTTCATCGTGGTATGGTCTTCATATAAAGGGCGGTCAACATCGAGAAAATCAACATGTTTCCGGACAACTTCTTTTGCTTTCGTCACTCCTTGACCAAATTTATAATCGCGAAAATCAAGCGCCTGTGCCGCCGCCATAAGCTCAATGCCCAAAATACCATAGGCGTTATCCATTATTTGAAAATTTTTAATTGCCGTATTCATTCCCATGGAGACAAAATCTTCCTGATCGGCGGCGGCGGGAATCGATTGTATCGAAGCCGGAGCTGATAATATGCGTTGCTCGACAATTTGCATATCAGCCGTATACTGGCTCAACATCATACCGGAAAACATCCCGGCTCCCTTGGTTAAAAAAGACGGCAAACCGGCGCTTAAGGCGGAATTATTCAAACGGTTCATTCTTCTTTCGGACATCACACTCACCATGGTAATCGCCGCTCCCATCATATCCATCGGTAAAGAAACGGGACTTCCCTGAAAATTAGCGCCCGTAAGTTGGAGATTTTCCTCGGGGAAAAAGATGGGATTATCGCCCACTCCGTTCAGTTCGATTTCCACCTGAGAGCGTGCAAATTTCAAAGCATCGTGAGCGGTGCCTATCACTTGCGGTGTCGAACGCATAGAATAAGCATCCTGCACCCTACATTTGATTTTCCCTTCCGCCAAATCCCCCCCGGCGACCAACTTTCGAATAGCTTGAGCACTTCTTATAGCGCCGGAGAAACCACGCACTTCATGGAGCTTGGCGTGGTACGGTATCATATTAGCTTTCAAAGCTTCCAAAGACATAGCCGCGGTTATCTCCGCCTGTTTGAGCCAATTGTTGGCATCATACAACATAAGAGCACTCATAGCGGTCAATAAATTAGACCCGTTGATGGTCGCCAGACCATCCCGTGCCTGTAGCCCCGGAACAGGGATGCCGGCTTTGTCCATAGCATCTTTACCATCAAGCAACTCCCCTTTATAATAAGCCTTTCCTTTGCCTAAAAGGAGTAACGCTATCTGCGCCATAGGAGCCAAATCACCACACGCTCCCACGGAACCTTTCTGGCACACATAGGGAATCACTCCCTTGTTTAACATCTCTACCAAGGTTAAAGTTATTTCGGGACGTACTCCGGAATTTCCGTGGGCATGCACGTTAATGCGCGCCGCCATGGCTCCTCTTACATACTCAACAGGAGCCGGGTCACCGATTCCCGCGGCGTGGTTATAAATGAGATATTTTTGAAATTCTTTAACTTGCTCATCATTTAAAACCACTTCGGAAAATTCACCGATACCGGTATTAACCCCATACATTATTTCTTTGGCGGCTATCTTTTTTTCGAGCATAACCCGACATTTTTTTATCTTTTCAACAGCGGCAGGAGACAACTCTACCTTTTTATTATTTCTTGCGATTGCCACTAACTTTTCTATGGTCAATCCCGAACCATCTAAAACAACAGTCATAAGACTCCTCCGATAATTAAATATGATTTTAGAAAATTACTCAGAAATGTTAATAAAATAAATAGGATACTACGTGTCCTGTAAACCTGAGGCTGAATCGGGAAGATAATGAAGCATAATTTTGGTAATAAGTGGAGTGTTTATGTAAAAACCCGTTAGATAATGCTGAGCAACAAACATCATTTTTCCCTTCTTAATTCAAAAGGAAAATAAACTTTAAAAATAAGTTGTCAATCTAATTTTATAACTCAATATTATAACAGAGATGACACAAGAACAAATATCAGAATACCTGCAACAACAAACTTTCGTTGCCTTTGATACCGAAACCACGGGAATGTGGGCACCCATTAACCAATTAGTGGAAATTGCGGCGGTCAAGTTTAAGTTGGTAGATAGTCAAAAAGAAGAATTCCAATCTTTGGTTAATCCCGAAAGAGAAATCCCTCAAGACGTCATTGAAATCCACGGAATAACTAACGAAATGGTAAAAAACGCCCCCACTCTTAAATCCATATTAACACAATTCAGGGATTTCTGCGGTAACGATTCCATATTGATAGCTCATAACGCTCCTTTCGATATATCCTTTATCGGCAATAGCCTAAATCGTTTAGGATTAAAAGGCGGTAAAAACCTTATTCTTGATACGGTCGATATCTATCGCCGTTTTTTCCCCGATTTAAGGTCATATTCCTTACAGAATTTAATTAAACACTTCCATATCGCCCAAGAACAACAACACCGCGCTCTAAGCGATGCTCTGATGGTAGTCTTGTTATTTCAAAAAGCTCTCACCAAATTTCCACCGATAAACTGTCGTGATGACTTTAAAAAATTTATGATAACCTATACGATGTCTCATTGGAAACAAAACTTATCCAAACTTCCCGAAAGTTATGCTGACTTCAATGAAGCCATTGAGAAAAAATTAAAAGTGGAAATAGACTACGATCCTCCGCAAAAAGCATCACAAAAAAGAATCATCCACCCCCAACAAGTTTATAAGCTGGGCTCGATATATTATATAAGCTCCTACTGTGAACTTGCTCAAGCGGAACGCGTGTTTCGACTGGATAGAATATTGAAATATAAAGTGCTGAATTAAAAATTTATTGCAGCATCTTCCCCCTCGTATACGTTATAAAAAACTTAGAATAGCATCAAATTCAAAATAATTTTATAAACCGCCTATTTTTTCTTCTTT
>JAADHM010000083.1 GCA_013151855.1 FCB group bacterium
AAGTAGATATGCAACTCGGCGGTGCTCTCGAAACCGTCTTGATAGAAAATCAAACAGTACGTCAAAGATTCATAACCCGTGGAATAATGGAGGAAGCAATTGCATCTTCGCAATTAGAGGGAGCTAATACAACACGAAAATTTGCCAAAAGGATGCTTTTAGAAAAACGTAAGCCGTCTAATCGATTTGAGCAAATGATTTTAAATAATTATCAGGCAATGCTTCACGTTGAACAGTCACTTTGCAATGAAGAATTAACCAGTGATCTTCTTTTAGATCTTCATGTAAGACTGACACGAGATACCATTGACAGCAAAGATGTCGGGCGTATTAGAAATGATAATGACCAAGTTGTTGTATGTGATGCCATATCAGGTATGGTTTACCATATTCCGCCACCAAGTAAAATACTAAAAGTTGAACTTAAAAGATTCATTCAATATGCTAATGATGATTCACCTAAAAGTCAATTTGTGCATCCTCTTATAAAAGCTATTCTCCTTCACTTTTGGGTTGGGTATCTACATCCATTTACAGATGGTAATGGACGGTTAGCACGAACTATTTTCTATTGGTATCTTTTACGAAAAAAATATTGGGCTTTTTCTTATCTGCCGGTTTCAAAAGCAATACGGAATTCACCTGGACAATATCGAGATGCCTACATTTATTCGGAACAAGATGGGAATGATTTGACTTATTTTATTGACTACAATATCCGAAAGATTACTCAAGCAAAAAGAGAATTTGAGGCATATGTAAAATATAAAGAAATTGAGAATCGTAAGATGGCTGAAGTTGCTCGAGAGAAATATAGATTCAATGAGCGTCAAATCCAACTTTTGCGATATTTACATAAAAATCCTAAAGCAACTACTTCTATAAAAACGCACTCTCAGATTTATAGTATATCTCGAGTAACAGCACGAAAAGATTTAGAAGGATTAGAGGAAATGGGATTTCTTACTTCTCAAAGATTCGGAAGAGAACGACCATTTACAGGTACAATTAAAACATCGGAGTTGTTTTCTAAATGAGTTAGGTCTTATACCTTCAAAAAATTATATAATAATTCGTAGGAACGCGCCGCGGCGTGCTTTTGCTGTCTGAAGTGGTTTTACCTTAAGGAGTCATATCTTCTCGGGTTTTTTAGGAGCTACCATAACGGATTTTTCGCGTTCCACCGTTACCAAACCCGCTTTTGCCTTGCGTGGTTTGCGGACGTATTTTTTCTGCGTATAAATTACCGGTACCAAAGAATCATTTTTGGCTTTACTGAAAAAGGCGGCTATGGCGGCGGCTTCTTCTATTTCATATTTGGAAGGGACAAACGATTTATGGGGGAATTTCATGACCAAGTGTGAGCCGGGGCATTGCTGGGCGTGAAACCATAGCTCATACGGTTTGGCAAATTCAAAGGTGGTGCGGTCATTATCAGAGCCGTCGCGACCGACCAAGATTTTCAAACCGGTGGATAAAGAATATTCCCGATAGGGAAGCCGCCGAGGTAAATCTTTTTTGATTCCCTCTTGGGGCAACAGAGACATCAACTCGGAGTGGTAACGTTGAACGGCCTGCTCATAATTGTTGTCCAGCTCATTTTTAATCGTTGCCAGAGTTTTCAATTCTTCACGGGAAATAGTCAGTCTTCTTTGGAGCAGTTGCAACCCTTCTCGTCCTTTACGATATTTTTTGAAATAATGTTCAATGTTTGCCTTCGGTGATAAGGAAGAATCAAGCGGGATATCAATTTCTTTATGAGAGGGGTCAAAGACATCCTCGACAGCGATATGCGACATTCCCTTTTTAAGACGGTGGAAATTTATCTGTAACAACTCCCCCATTTTTTTATACTGCTCAAAAGCGGAAGCCTCTTCAATATCTTTTTCTATTTTGGCAATACGCTTTTCAAGACGCTGAACAGCTCGCCGAATGGCATCTTTGGTATTTTTTTTAATATCTTCTTCCGACAATTCCTGTTGTCGTTTTTCGGTGGAAGCCATAACAGCCAAAGACAAATTCTTATAACGCTCGGGCTGTTGCGCTACCGACGATAATTTGAAAGGATAGGCTTCGTATCCTCGATTTGTTTGGTATAAATAGGCTTTGGTTTCGGTTTTAAATGACTCAATTATTTGATTGATGATTTGAATTATCCGAGCCCAATCTTTTTCCGATATGTCTTTAATCGATTCGCACTCGACGTTACTACGTGTCTCAATTTCTTTCGCCAGAGAATAATGACATCCCAAAATATTTTTCTCGATAAAAGTTACTAAGGGTATATCGGGAAGATTTTTGATATGATCCGTAATCACCGAAGAATTTAATGTTAGCGGATTTAGCTTATTATCTATCTTGAACGGTTGATAAACAGTCCCCGGTTTAAAACCTTTCTTACGAAGGGAAGCGACGATTAAATCATTCTCGTCAAGTAACAGAATATTGCCGTTCGGTCCGATAGCTTCCAAAAGGATACTTTGTTTTTTATCTTGGTGTTGAATAATAATTTTAAAAAGGCGGTCAAACCCGAGTTGCTCAACGGATAAAATCTTCGCTCCGATGATATTGAATATAGGCCAGGGTTTTTCATTGGTTATTATTTTTACTTTGGAAGCCGGAATCAAGAAGGAGCCAAAGTGCGTGGGGTGATATAAAAAAGCCAGAGCAAACCTTTTTTTGTTTTTGAAAAAGAAATATGCCGCCCTTTCTTTTTTATAAAATTCCGTGGCAACAATATTAGCACCAACGATTTCTTTTTTAAGTTGGTTAGTCAAAGAAAGTATATGGAAAGATGTTTGCATGTTGGTTAATATAAATTAATATCGTCTTAACTTCAAGATACTTGTTTTTTGGTAAGATAGAGGTTTTCTCAGGTGAGTATTTTAACCATATTAATTAAGAAATTATTTTGTGGGAACATATAAAACTCTCAATTGTTATAATTATAAACCTTTTTGGGTGGGATGAAAAAGGATTATTTGACACCCGTGATGATACATAAAAAAACGGTGGGACAGGATGTCTCGCCGTTTTTATATGTATATCGGTTTTTTACGATTAACCATAGATTATTTTAAATTGGGTCCAATCATATTTTCCGGACGAACCTTTTCATCAAATTCTTTTTCGGTCAAAATACCCAGCGTTACCGCCGCTTCTTTTAACGTGGTATTATCGGCGTGGGCTTTCTTGGCGATTTTGGCGGCGTTGTCATACCCGACATGGGGATTTAGCGCCGTAACCAACATCAAAGAATTTTCCAGATTTTTCTTGATATTCAACATATTGGGTTCAATACCCGCTGCGCAATTATTGTTGAACATCTCGCAGGTATCGGCAAGCAGACGGATGGACTGCAACAGGTTGTAAATCATCACCGGTTTAAAAACGTTAAGCTCAAAATTACCCGATGCTCCGCTGATGTTGATAGTTACATCGTTACCCATCACTTGAGTGCAGACCATAGTCATCGCTTCCGCTTGAGTGGGGTTGACTTTGCCGGGCATAATGGACGAGCCGGGTTCGTTAGCGGGGATATTGATTTCGCCGATACCGCAACGGGGTCCGCTGGCTAACCAGCGAATATCGTTGGCGATTTTCATCAACGATGCTGCCAGCGTTTTCAAAACTCCGGAACATTCCACAATGGCGTCGTGGGTAGCTAAGGCTTCATATTTGTTAGACGCCGTTACAAACGGTTTACCGGTCAGTTCCGCGATTTTGGCGGCGGCTTTTTCGGCAAACTTAGGATGCGTGTTCAGACCGGTGCCTACGGCGGTGCCCCCCAAAGCCAAAGGATAAAGACGCTTGAGACAGTCATTGATTCTTTCCAAATCAAGGGTCAAAGCGGCGGCATAACCGGAAAATTCCTGCCCCAAAGTTAGCGGAACGGCGTCCATCAAATGAGTGCGGCCTATCTTTATGATGTCTTTGAAGTCTTCCGATTTTTTAGCCAATGTGTCGCGTAGTTGAGTTACCATGGGAATCAAACGGCGATGGATTTCTTCCACGGCGGCAATATGCATGGCGGTGGGGAAGGTGTCGTTGGATGATTGCGCTTTATTAACGTCGTCATTGGGATGTACGGGAGTTTTGGAGCCCATTTTCCCGCCGGCTAATTCAATGGCGCGGTTGGAAATGACTTCGTTGACATTCATATTGGTCTGAGTGCCGGAACCGGTTTGCCAGACGACAAGGGGAATGTTTTCATCGAGTTTGCCTTCGATAACTTCATCGGCGGCTTGGGCTATCAAGTCTCCTTTTTCTTTGGGCAATAGTCCCAACTCCACATTGACCAGAGCGGCGGCTTTTTTCAAAATGCCAAAAGCACGGATTAATTCACGCGGCATGTGTTCGTTGCCAATGCGGAAATTCATTAAAGAGCGGGCGGTTTGGGCGCCGTAATATTTATCGGCGGGCACCTTAATTTCGCCCATCGTATCGGTTTCTATACGGTATTCCATGATACCTCCGTTTAATATTTGATAACTTT
>JAADHM010000110.1 GCA_013151855.1 FCB group bacterium
AATATAAATAATGTAATTCAATACGGAGTCTCAACTTCAAATTCTAATTGGAAAGGATGAAATGATGAAAGATTTTATCGAGTTCATCGTGAAAGCATTAGTGGACGACCCTGATCAGGTAGATGTAAAGGAAGTCCTTGGAAGCCGCACCACTGTTTATGAACTTCGCGTCGGACAGGGTGATTTAGGAAAAGTTATCGGCAAACAAGGTCAGACGGCAAAATCGATTCGTACTTTGCTGTCTGCTGTTTCCGCCCGTCAGGGTAAAAGAGCGGTGCTGGAAATTCTTGAATAGTAAGTGACAGAAAAGTTCGTTACGGTAGGGAAACTGGGTCGAACCAGAGGTTTGAACGGGGAATTGTATGTCATTCTCATGACGGATTTCCCCGACCGATTTTTAAATCTTTCTGAAATATTTTTGAAAATTAAAAATCGGTGGAAAAAAAAGCGAATTGTTTCGACCCGGTTTGTCTCCGAACGATTGGTAATAAAATTCGAGGATATAAACACCCCGGAAGATGCCGCTCGTTTCATTAATTGTGAACTCGGGGTTCCTTTGGAACAAGCGGTGAAACTTCCCGAGGGGTCGTATTATGTTTTTGACCTCATCGGATGTGAGGTTTTTGATAACGATAAGAAAGATTATCTGGGTCGGATTGTTGATGTGATGACATTACCGGCCAATGATGTTTATGTAATTAAGGGTGAGGATAATAAAGAGTTACTGATTGCGGCGATAAAAAAGTTTGTAAAAAAAGTGGATATTGAAAACAGGCAAATCTTTATTGATAAAGCGGGAATTTTGGAAGAATAAGTTTTATTAAATATTTTTATGAAATTTGAAATTATCACCCTTTTCCCTGATTATTTTAACCTCTCCTTGAAACAGTCTTTAATCGGGAAAGCGGTTGAAAAAAAGCTCTTTGACATTGAAATCATAAATCTGCGTCGTTATGCTACCGATAAGCACCAGACGGTTGATGATATTCCTTTTGGCGGCGGCGGCGGAATGGTTATGAAAATTGAACCGCTTGACAACTGCCTTAATGATTTGGGATTTGTTTATAAAGATAAAAGTACGAATGAGGAAAATGATAAGGAAAAAATAATTTTGACTTCTGCCGCGGGAAAGAAATTTGACGAAGATAAAGCTATTGCCTATTCTCTTTGCGACCGCATAACTATTATCTGTGGGCATTATCTGGGAGTTGATGAACGGATAATGGATTTATATGATGTGGACGAAGTTGCTATCGGTGATTATATTTTAACCGGAGGCGAACCGGCAGCGGCAGTTATGGTCGATGCGGTTGCTCGTTTGATTCCCGGTGTATTGGGAAATTTTGAGTCGGCTTTGGGTGATTCTTACATGGAGCAAATATTGGGTACTCCCTGTTATACCAGACCGGCTGCATACAAAGGATTAAAAGTTCCGGAGATTTTGACCAAGGGAGATCATAAAAAAATAAAAGCTTTCCGCAGACGTGAAGCGATAAAAAAATGTTTAAAAAACCGGCCGGATTTATTAAAAGCAGAAGTATTAAATGAAGAAGAAATGGAATATATACAAACCGTAAATAAAAACTTTAAAAAAGATAATTAAGAACGGAAAGGAATATAGATTATGAAAAGAATCGCTCAAATAGAAAAACAATATCAGCGTGACGATTTTCCCTTTTTTAAATCCGGTGATACTCTACGGGTGCATGTCAAAATCAAAGAAGGAGATAAAGAACGTATTCAGGTTTTTCAAGGTACGGTTATCAGCCGCCGCGGAGGGGGGATGGGAGCTACTTTTACCGTGCGCAAGAATTCTTCGGGAATTGGCGTGGAAAGAGTATTCCCTCTTCATTCCCCGAATATTTCTAAGATTGAAAAGGTTCGTTCCGGAGCGGTAAGAAGAAAAAAATTGTATTATCTGCGCAATCTTACGGGTAAATCGGCCAGAATAAAAGAACAGTTATCAGATAATCATCCTGCGGAGAAAAATAAAAAGAAACCGCCCGAAAAAACTGCCAATTCTTCTGAAAAAAAAGAGTGAAAAAATATCCACTCTTTGTTCAATATCTTTGTAAACGCCCTTTATGGGCGTTTTTTATGGTAAATAATATTTTCCTTAGACCGATATTGTATGTAAAAAGGTATAGATGATTATGGATAACATTAAATTTAAACAATGTCCCAAATGTGAAACCTGGTTTTCAAGGGAAGATATTTTAGAAAGTCTCAATATCATTCCTCTTGGTATGACCGTCGAC
Source organism: FCB group bacterium (assembly GCA_013151855.1). GTDB lineage: Bacteria > Zixibacteria > MSB-5A5 > GN15 > FEB-12 > JAADHM01. Next base: position 2,259 of record JAADHM010000110.1, read on the forward strand.
GAAGAAGATTCAACTTTAAGTTTTTTTTATTTTAATCATAAACGCCCCACTTGTGATACTCCTTTCACTATTCCCGTAAGACGTTTTGAACCTTTTATAACAGAGCCTATTCCTTCAAAGATAAATTTTGGTAACCCCAGTTGTGAAGGTCACTGTACGTCAATGGAAGATCTAATGGTTTGCCAGCAGGAATGTCTTTATGCTCCTTTTCGCAGATTCTTGTTAAAACTTATTGATATGAAAAATAATATAAAGACCCTAAAACGATTCATTGAACAATAAAATATATTCTATGGGCTTTTAACTTTTCGTTAAAATAGTAAAGGTGGTATTTCCGTATTTCCTTTGTTGATAAATAGAATATTCCCCAAAATCAATTTTCTTGGTTTCCGAACTGTCGTGTTGACAGATAATCAATCCGTTTTTTTTGAGAATGGTTAAATCTTTTAGAATAGTTAAAGTTTTAGGAATTATCCCCAGATACTGAGGGGGAGCCATCATGATGATATCAAATTGCTGTGCTTGGTCGTTTAATCGAGGAAGAATGCGATAGACATCATCCTGATAACAAAATAATCTGTCGGCGATACTAAATTTTTGTGCTTGTTGGTTGATAGCGGTTGCTAATGATGCTTCTTGTTCCACACCAAAAACTTTTTGCGCACCGCGAGACAAGGCTTCGAAAAGATAGGAACCGGTACCGCTGAATAAATCGAGATAATAACTTTCCCTCAAGTACGGATTTAAAAAATCAAAGATAGCTTTGCGCAATCGACTCAAGGGAGGGCGGGTAATGCCCAGATTGGGAGATTTTATCTTTTTCCCTTTTAAACTGCCGGCAATAATTCGGAATTCGAAAAAGGATTTATTTTTTAATGACATGGCTTTTTACTTTTTTAAATCATCTTTTAATAAATCTAATAAAATATGTCGCTTAAGTCGATAGTAATAATATGAATATTTTCTTGCTAATTGCGGCAAAAAAGGCAATAATTAAAGGTGGTGTTTAATTATGCGTAAAAATAAAAACAACTTAATACCTTCTGTCGATTATTTGGAAGAAATGTTAAGCCAGAAAGGTTATCAGGCGCTTTGCGGTGTTGATGAAGTGGGGCGAGGTCCTTTAGCCGGTCCGGTAGTTGCCGCGGCGGTTATTATGTCACCCGATATAAAAATCGACGGGCTCAAAGACTCCAAGAAATTAACCGCTTTGCAAAGAGAAAAGATTTTCGAAATAATTGCTAGTCTCGGCTTGCCCTGTGCGATTGGAATTATTGATAATGAAAATATCGATAAAATAAATATCCTGAAAGCCTCCTTAATGGCGATGCGAAAAGCTGTCATGGATTTGAAACAGGCACCGGATTTTGTGCTGGTAGACGGTAATTATCTTATTCCCCATTTGGATTTACCGCAGTATGCCATTGTGGGCGGGGATGCCCGCATTCAGTCTATTTCTGCCGCTTCCGTTATTGCCAAAGTTACTCGTGACCGCATTATGGATCGCTATGAAGCTCTTTATCCTTCTTTTTCTTTTTCCAAACATAAGGGTTATCCCACCCCGGAGCATCTAAACGAATTGAAAGAACATGGTCCTTGTGATATTCATCGCAAAACTTTTAAACCGGTGGCGGAACTGGTTAACAATTATGCCCTCTTTTAATAACGATAATTTTTATAGGGATAAAAATATTGAAAAGGGTCGCAGTTATGAAAAACGGGCGGCTCTTTTTTTCAAACAAAACGGTTACGAAATAATTGAACAAAACTGGCGGGTAGGACACAAAGAAATTGATTTAATTGTCAAAAAAGGAAACTTATTGGTTTTTGTGGAAGTCAAATCTTCATCATCGAAGAAATTCGGTCATCCTTCCGAACATGTCGATGCTAAAAAAATAGCCAATCTCACCCAAGCGGCGCAACAATATATAATCGCTCACGATATCAAAGGTGTCGATTTTCGGTTTGATGTGGTTACTTTTCTCGATGGGCGGTTGGAATACTATCCGAATGCTTTCGAGGCTTCCCCGTAAGCGAATCGGAAGCCAAAAGAGAATCAGAATTAACTTGAAAAAGGCTGTCTCTATTTTTTCTTAACCTCAAAAGTGAATCTTCAACCATAACAAGAGAATCAACTTGAAGATTTAAATTAACCGAGAAATGGCTGAGCTTTTCCGGTTCTTTTTTATATTTTTCAATAAATTGTTTTAATTGCTCTTTGGATAA
>JAADHM010000050.1 GCA_013151855.1 FCB group bacterium
GCAAGGTCAGCACCTTCAAAGATAGGTTTCACCAGAGTGGGAATATCTTCAGGAAGATATTGCAAATCCGCCGGGTAGAAGACAAAAATTTCACCGGAGGCGATAGAAAATCCGGTCATCAAAGATTCCGTCAAACCACGATTACGTTGATGAGAAGCATATTTAATAAAATTGTACTTCAAAGCGGCAGCTTTGATTTTTTCCAAAGTTCCATCGGTAGAACCATCATCGATATAAATCAACTCACCATCAAAAGGAGCTTTTTTTAACATCTCATCGAACTGACGACAAAACTCATCAATATTACCTTCTTCATTCATTGCCGGAACGATAATGGAAACGATAGGCTTTTTTTTATTTTCGAGCTCCAAGTGTATCTCCTTTTAGCTCATTATATCTTTGTCTAACTTTTGTCATTGTCGGTGCATATTTTAAGGCAAAAGAGTAATAATTCAAGGCTAATTTTTTTAAATTATTTTTTTTCAATTCCTTATAACGGTCACTATAAAACTTTCCCAATCTTGCATTAAGAATACAATTTGTAGGTGAAAACTCAACTGCTTTTTTAAACATCATTTCTGAAAGTTTTAAAACGCTGTCTTTTTCAGCGGCTTCAGCCAATAACAAGTAACATGATATATTATCGGGATACTTTTTCAAAAACTCAATAGCAAACTTATTTATATCACTATCACCCTTTTTAAACCGATCAGCAATTTTTTCAAATAGCGATAAATGATAAGCGTTTGCTTGGGGATTTCCAGTATGACCGGCAATGCGATATAATCTTATTTTTTTTAACCCAATGTGATAAGTAATAATAAGCGTAGCCGAATCCATAATATTGGGATAATCCTCTTGGGCACGAGTTTCATTATTTTCATCAAGTAATAAATGAGTGATGGGAAATCTTTTAAAAAGATTGGAATCTATTTTAGATACTCCAAACATGTGGATTATAGCGCTAAGATTGTTATCCAAGGTCATCACGGGAGCATAAGGACCGGAGAGTACGGCATCGGCAGGTAGAATCATACCAAGATCACGGCTGTTATCGCGAGCGGTAAAAGTTGCCCGAGGATACCAAAAGCTATAATCAAGATAGCCTTTATAAAGCACCAAACCGACTAACAAAACCACCATAATTTTACCCGAAATCTGTATCTTAGGAATAAGACCTTTTTTCAGATATGTCACAATCAAAAAGACAACAACGGAAATAATTAATGAATAACCGGCAACAATGTATTTGTAATCATCATAATAAAAATCACCGCGGGTTTGATCAATATAATAATTATAAAATTGGTAAAATGGTATCAAAACCAACAAGAAACAAAAAAGCAAATATACGTAAGGAACTTTCTCCGGTTCAGAATCCTTCCATTTTTTCCACAGCATCCATAACACTATCGCCGCCGCTCCATAAAAAGGATAGATAATAGCCAATTGATAACGCAAGGGACGATAATTCCATATCATTAAAGCCAAATAAAAAGCAATAATCGCCGTTGCTATGAAAATATGACCGGCATTAAAAGAACCAAACCCCTTTTTCCATGACTTTTTCTTAAGAGAACGATAAAAGAATATTCCCAAAAAGACTTCTCCTAACAAAGCAGGAAATTTCATCCGCTGAAACAGATTTGATTCAGTGCCGAAAGAAACCAGTTTCCAGACAAAATTGTCAAAAGATTTCAACCCCTCCGGTGCACCGTATAAGGCAAATGCCTGCTCTCCCAAATAAGCGGTCACTTGATGTTTCATAGGAATATAAGCAAAAAACAACCAGAAAACGGTAATCAAAAGAAAACCGGCTGAGAAAAAAATGGAACTGGATAAACTCGATTTTTTGTCCTTATACAAAAAGTTATAAATAAAAAAACAAGCAAAGGGAAAGAGAAAAATCAACCCGATAACTTTGCCGAAAAAAATACCGATCGCCAATGAAATTCCGGCAATAAGAGAAATAATACGACTTGGCTTATATATTAATAGAACAATAGATAGAAAACCAAAAAAAGTCATCGAATGTTCCAAGAACGGTAAACGGCCGTAAAAAATTTGATTATAATCAGATGCTATTAGCAGTAAAAAAAATATCCCCGCCAATGGTGATGATACTTTGCGAACTAATAAAAAAAACAGAAAAAGACTACCAAAAGCAAACAACAAACCCACAAAATGAGAACTCCACAAACTGACTCCGAACAACTTAAAAACAACTAAAGCCAGAACCGTCACGGAAGATTTCAAAAAGAAAATAAAGCGGTCGTCATGAAAAGGATTGAATTCGCCCGTTTGAGTGAACATTTTAGCAAAAAAAGTATATTGCGGAGGGTCGGTATAGACGTCTGTTGACGTTGACAGACCAAGAGAAGGGTCGGCATCAAGATGAACAACACGCATCCAAAATATCACCCCCAATAAAAGAACGACAGTTACCAGTTCGGTTAGTTTAGTGCTTGAAATTATTCCTTTATTACTCAAAGAAATTCCTGATTTTATCTGCTATATATTTAATCTGTTCTTCGGTTAATTCAGGATATATTGGTAAAGATAATATTTCTTTAGCCAATTTTTCCGTAACCGGAAAATCACCTTCTTTGTAGCCGAGATAATCAAGAGCTTTTTGTAAATGGTTGGGAATAGGATAATGTATCAGGGTGGTTATCCCTTCGTTTTTCAAATAATTTTGCAATTCATCCCGCTGATCCGTTTCGATAACATATAAATGAAACACCTGATAATAATCATTATTTATCTCCGGTAATCTTATGGGAAGCCCTTCCAAAAACTTATTATAAGATTTTGTCACCCGATTACGTTCTTGATTCCATTTATCCAGATATTTTAGTTTCACCCCTAAAACCGCTCCCTGAATACCTTCCATACGAGCGTTATAACCCACGATATCATGATAATATTTCTTGGCGGAACCATGGTCTCGCAACATCCGCACCTTTTGATCCAATTTGGAATCGCTGGTAACAACCGCTCCTCCCTCTCCATAAGCACCCAAATTTTTACCCGGGTAAAAAGAAAAAGCAGCCATTCGTCCCATTGAGCCGGCTCTTTTTCCTTTGTATTCGGCACCATGCGCTTGGGCGGCATCTTCCAAAATTGATATATTGTATTTTTCGGCAATTTTCACAATAGGATCCATATCAGCTATTCGGCCATAAAGGTGAACGGGAATTATTACTTTTGTCTTTCGAGAAATAGCAATACTGAGCAACAGAGGGTCAATATTACGCGAGATTGGGTCAATATCGACCAAGACCGGCTTGGCGCCGGAGTGCACAATAGCCGCCACCGTGGCAATAAAAGTATTGGCGGCGGTTATCACCTCATCATCAGGGCCAACATCGAGAGCTTTCAAAGCCAAAAGCAAAGCATTAGTGCCACTGTTTACTCCAGCGCAACACTTTACTTGACAATAGGAAGCGAAAGCTTTTTCAAACTCGTCCACTGCTTTTCCCAACGTAAATGCTGTATGGTTAATAACTTGTTGAATGGCATTATCTATTTCTGGTTTAAGGGATTGGTATTGTGTTTGCAAATCGAGATATTTTATTTGCATGCTTGATTCCTTCTAAAAACAAAAGATAGAAGGAAAGGCGAACTATGTCAAGGATGTAAAATAAACCGCTAAAGGTCGGTTCCGCGATTCGCCTACGGACGAATTTACGCCTCCGGTCGGATTCGCTTTCCGTGGTCGGCAGACGCCCTCGTTGTATGGTATCATAAGATGCATTATAAGATTTTACGATAGGTCAGAAGGCCTGTCCTCCTGACGATAAAGAATTCTTGTCATAAGATAATATCGGAAGCACGGGGCTTCCAATCTATATTTTATCTTCAAATAAGACAGTAGGAACACGCCGTGGCGTGTTCTCTACAAAACATCGTGGGCGACGGCAGACGAGGACGTCTGCCGGTCACGGAAACCTGTCATTACCGTAAAAACGGTAACCTACTTTTAGATTCCTGCTTGCGCAGGAATGACAAAAAAGGCAGAACCATCAAAGGGTTCCACCCTCCCATCTATTCTGTGGTCGGCAGACGTCCTCGTCTGCCACCATTTATTTATTTAACTGCTTGGATTGAATATTACAATGAAAAGTATTTACATTCGGCGTTGGGTTATATGCCACCGAATCAATATGAAGAAACCTATAACAAGAGTCACAAGACTCTCTTAGAAATCGCTTGACTAATGGGAGGCAGTACAATAAGTTAACAATATAGAATTTATAAACATAAATTGTACTTACAATTAAATGGGGTTCGTATGAAAAAAATGTTACTTTTTATTTTCACAGTTCTTTTTTTAGTAATACCGCAAGTCTCCGCTTTTAACCTTATGAATTTGACGCAATGGAAAGTCGAAGATGGTGGGAATGATCATTGGTATGGTGTTAATGTAACACGTAACAATTGGCAAGATGGAGAAAATGAAGCAAGTAGTCTTTCAATTA
>JAADHM010000025.1 GCA_013151855.1 FCB group bacterium
TTATAGAAAAAATTAAAGTCGGGGTGGTTAAAATGAAACGATTTACATTTCTTTTCTTCATTATCTTATGTTTTGGCTTTGTTCAAGTTAAAGCCGAAACACCATTTTTTAAAAAATTTAAAAAAGATTATAGTGCTTTAGGTGCCGATCTTTTGAATAGTACCGGCGAAATAGCCCAGGTGAAGAATTTCGTCTATCAAAAAGATGTGGCGACCTTTACCTTTAAGGAAGGCACTATCCATTTTCTCCGTTATATCGATGGCCGTCCTACGACGGCGATATTTTTCGGTAAAGGGAACGCTAAAATTAAAATCCCTTCGCACGTGGAGAAGCAGTCATTATTAAGTGTTACCAAAGACAGTGTGGTGGATGAAGATTTCACCATTTGTCTTATTCGTATGGCTGATGATTTTGATTTGAAAGTGAAAGAAAAATTTTCCCTTAAAGAAAAAACCTTAAAATGGAAAAATTATACCCGGCTTAAACAAGCGCAGAGTGAAACATATTTTAAACCGGTGATACAATATAAGTATGATAATTATTTCCAACTTCTGCGCTCATTATACGAACGTGGCGCCGATGGTTATTTTTGGATTGATTTCAATCGTTATGATTTCACCTATGATCCCAATCGTCCCGAACAAGTGATTGTTTCTTATGAATTCCAAAGAAATGATTATATCCCCACCGAAGCGGCTGTATTCCAAAAAAAAGAACGAGCTGTTTATGATGATTCTATGATGTCGGACATCATTTATCCCACTACCGCGGTGAGTAAAAAAGCAACGTTGGAAATGGGTGGCATTGACGGGGCTAAAATAGATAATGCCCAAACCGATATGAAGCTGGTTGTCAATATTGACAGTTTAAAATATATTTCCACTTTTCTTCATTTTAACCTCAAAATTGATTCTATCTATTATCAGGAGAAACCGGTGGATTATTATCGCCGCAGGGATTTTGATTTTATCGGGATTATTCTCCCTCAATATCGTTATCAAGGGGATACTTTGGGTTTAACTTTCTTTTATAAAGGAGTAAATTTTGATTATGCTTTGCCCTATGTTGAAGATCCCACTCCGACCAGACACTCCTTTACCTTTATAGTTCCCAAGGGATATAATTACCTCATGCCGGGGATGGGAGAAATTCAAACGGATGGTAAAGACAAAATACGGTTCGAAGTTAATCCTCAACACCCCTATGATAAATTTTATTTTCAAGGATACGCTTCGGGATATGATACGATACCGGTTATTTCCGATATTGGCATTACCATTAATTTTTTGAAATCGCACAATATAACCAAAAGAATGAATTGTTATATTCCCGACCAACTTTATCGAAGCTCGGTTATGAATGCTTTCAACTTTATGAGCGGTCACATGGCTAATCCCATGAGTACTTTTGAAGTTTTTGTTTTTCCTCATTTTTATTATAGTATGCCGGGAATGGTGGAAGTTCCTCAGGTACTTTGTTATACCGAAGGAAGCCTTGACGATTTGGGAGGATTTAATATTTTTAGCGGATACTCGGTGGCAATGCAGTGGTTTGGTTGTTTGATGAAACCCGCTACCGAAAGAGAAAGTTGGGTAAAAGATGCCACTTCACAATATTTGTCGATGTTATTTATTCAAAATAGCGGTGATGGGAATGCCTATTTTGCCAATCTTTTGAACCATCGTGATTCTCTGTACACTCTTCGAGAAGATGACCGCGACCGACCGCTGGCAACCGGAGAAAGGGTTAGCAGTGTTATCAAGGGGAATAAAGGGATCTGGATGTTGCATATGCTGAGATTTATGATGTTTGATTTGGAAAATCAGAGCGATGCTAAATTTTATCAGTTTCTTTATAAGCTCTCTCAGCTTACCAATTTGAAGAAATTCACCAATGCTGATATCGAAAAATTAGCCGAGAAGTATTACGGACAACCGTTGGATTGGTTTTTTAACGAGTGGCTCTATGATTTCGGATATCCGGAATATAATGTCAAATACAAGATATCCAAGGAAGCCAAAGGATTTTATATCAATGCGCAAGTTACGACCAAAGGTGTATCCTCAGACTTTCAAATGCCGGTGATAATGCGGGTGGAAGATAAAAAGGGGCAGTCTGTCTTTGTGCGTCAAGATGTTAAAGGGTTAAAAGATAATTTCAAACTCGGTCCTTTCCCGACCAAGCCGAAAGATTTTGTTTTTAACGAATTATTCTCCGTGTTATCAAAAGACAAAGTGAAAAAGAAATAATCTTCGGTCTTGGGGCGTATAGTTTTGATTTGAAATAGTTACCGTCAATTGCTCAAGATAATTGATAGGATAGCCTATGGATTCTTCTATTGGTTACAGCGGAAGAATATATTGTGTTCGTATTTCTTAATTTTTTATTAAAATACTTGCCAAATAATAAATTAATAGGTAATTAATTAGACATTGAAAATATTCCGTTGGGGGTGGCGTAAAAAGACCGCCTGAGAACATACCCCCTAACCTGATCCGGATAATGCCGGCGTAGGAAAACGGAGATGTCGTTTCACATCCCCCCTTGCCATTATTTGGCAAACCTATTGAATCAGGACGGAATCTTGCTAAACCATTAACGTTTAAAGCGAGGTTACTGTCATGAAACACATCGTAATTATTACCCTGATATTTTTACTAATATCAGCGGTAGCAAGCCCAGCGCAACTGCTCAAGGGCAAGGTCGTTGATACCGACGGAGAACCGTTGGTGGGCGTTTCGGTAATTACCAATATCCCGGAGGTGGGAACCTTTACCGATACCAACGGAGATTTTACTCTCAAAAGGACGGCGGGAATTACCAGAATTACCTTCTCCTCGGTGGGATACGCATCGCAACAGTTTAAGGTAGAAGAACTACCGACCAAAATTATCTTAAAAGGAATTTATTATCGCGGAGGGGATATTTTGGTCAGTGCCAACCGTGCGGAGAAGGGGATTACACCGATTGCTTTTAGCAATGTGTCACAAAAAGACATTAAACGTGATTACACGGTGGAAGAATTTCCTTTGCTTTTACAAACGACGCCTAATTTGTACGCTTATTCCGATGGTGGTGGAGCTCTGGGATATAGCTATACCAAAATTCGGGGCTTCGATGACAAACGCATTGTCACCTATATCAATGGTGTCCCTCTCAATGACCCCGAAGACCACGCCACCTATTTTGTCGATTTACCCGATTTTGCCTCTAATGTGTCCGATATCCAAGTACAGCGCGGGGTGGGTAATTCCCTTTATGGGGATGCTTCTTTCGGAGGGACGATAAATATAGTCACCAGTAGTTTCAGCCAAAAAAGAAGTGCCGGTTTTACCGCTGGTTATGGAGAATATACCTCCGATGGAAAAGTCGTTAGTGACATTTATAAAAAAACATTTGATTATACTTCGGGTTTAGTGAATGGTAAATGGTCTTTTGCGGGACGTTTTTCCAAGCAGAAAACGGGTGGTTATCGACATAACAGTTGGTACAACGGCTGGGCTTATTATTTTTCTATCGGCCGCCTTGATCCCCACATGAGTACCGAGCTTTTTATTTATGGAGGACCGATGCGGATGCACCTTGCTTATTATGGTGTCCCCGAATCGGAAATTAAAAAAGACCGTCGTGCCAACCCGATGACCTATGACAATCAAACCGATAATTTTAATCAACCGCATTATATGTTGCGCAATATTTATCATTTTAGTGATAAAACCACTCTTTTTAACACTTTTTATTATATTCACGGAAGCGGTTATTATGAACAGTTGAAAAATAATCAGGATTTTTCGGATTATAACATTAACTCTTCTTTGGTAGATATTAATCCGGTCGATTCCACACCGTATAGTTCCGGTAATCTGGTGCGGCAGAAGTGGGTGGTGAAAGACCAGACCGGTTTAAATACTCAGCTTGATATTAAACATAGCCGTGGCAAGCACTCTTTTGGCGGTTCGTTTTACTACTTTGATTCCCGACATTGGGGTCAAGTGGTGTGGGCACAACATTTAAACGGTCCTTTGGAACCGCGTCATCTTTATTATCAACACTATGGTAAAAAACTGGTGAGTTCAATCTTTGGTCAGGAATATTACCGCTTGGCCGACCGCTTGAGCACGCAAATAACCGTTCAAATGCGGTATCAAAAATATTCTTTTAATCAGGATAAAATAGGTGCTTTCAAGGGATATATTTACGATTTGGACTGGTTGTTTTTCTCTCCGCGGATTGGTTTTAATTATACTGCCAGTGATGCTTTGAATTTTTATACCAATTTTTCCATCGCTTCCCGTACACCGGCTGATGATGCCATTTATGATGCCAGTCATCCCGATGCTTTTCCTTCTTTGAAAGTTATTTCCAACGTTGGCGATTCCCTTTACAAATTCGGTGACCCCACAGCAAAATCAGAGCGGGTTTACGATTGGGAGCTGGGTGGTAATTTCCGACAGAAAAATTTCACCGCCGGAGT
>JAADHM010000208.1 GCA_013151855.1 FCB group bacterium
GGTTTGGAAGATATTTTGGGTATCGGCACCACTCCCTATGTGGGGTGGATTATAAAACCGTTCGCTATCGCCATTATCTGGTTGTTACCCAAAATGTATAAAGTCGTTCCCAACTATGGATTTGTTATCATTCTCTTTGCTTTTCTCGTAAAGATAGTAACCCTGCCTCTTTCGGTGAAATCGTTCAAATCGATGAATGCCATGAAAGCTCTTCAACCCAAAATCGATGAGCTCAAAAAGAAGTATAAAAAAAATCCGCAAGCGCTCAATACGGAAATGATGAAAATATATAAGGCGCATGGGGTTAACCCTATTTCGGGTTGTCTGCCGATGTTACCTCAGATGCCTTTGTTCTTTGCTCTTTTTTCTGTGTTTCGCTCTACCATTCTTTTGCGCGATGCTCCTTTTATCTGGTTCATTACCGACTTGTCGCGAGGTGCCACCAGCTTTACGGACCCTTATATTATTTTAGTGGTAATAATGATTATCGCTCAGTTTGTATCGCAGCAATTAACGATGAGCACCGGCCAGCAAAATAAGGCTTTGATGTATGTGATGCCGTTATTTATGGGCTTTATCTTCTATAAGTTTTCCGCCGGGTTGGTGCTCTATTGGGCATGTTTCTCTATCTTTTCTCTAATAGATTATTTCTTGTTCAAGCGCAAAAATGTTAAAGTCCAAACGACATGAGCAACATAAAAAAAAAAGTAAGATAAATCTGCGCCATATTGAGAATAGTGACACTATTGTCGCTATCATAACCCCGCCGGGGGAAGGGGGCATTGCCGCTTTGAGGCTGGTGGGAAAAAACTGTCTGACTTTTTTACAAAAACATTTTCAATCTGCCGCTTCCGGTAAAAAATCATTCGTTCCTTTTGTTATGCGTTATGGGTATTTTGTTGATGCTCATAATGATATCATTGATGAAATAATGGCGGTTTTTATGCCGGCGGGTAAATCTTACACCGGACAGAATCAGGTGGAGATTTTTTGTCACGGGGGGCGCAAAGTGGTTCAACTCATTTTAGATGAGTTCATCGCCGACGGTGCCCGCGTGGCTGAGCCCGGTGAGTTTACCAAAATGGCTTTTTTATCGGGAAGAATTGATTTGACCCACGCCGAAGCCGTAGCGGAAATTATCGCCGCCGATACGGATACTTCTTATAAAGCCGCTCGGGAACATCTGATAGGAAGTTATCAGCAACAAATAGATCGCTTGCAAAATGACCTCATTAATATATTGGCGGAAGTGGAAGCTTCTATTGATTATCCCGAAGAAGAAATAAACACCGCCGACAAAGAAAGATTGCTTCGCACAACAGATGTTATTATGTTACAGCTCAAAGAATTAGTCGATACCTACCAAAGCGGAAGAATTATTAAAGAGGGGTTTAAAATTGCTATCGGTGGCAGACCGAATGCGGGTAAATCCTCTCTATTTAATCTTCTTTTGAAACAACAGCGGGCTTTGGTGACACCCCAAGCGGGAACTACCAGAGATTATCTTTCAGAGTGGATTGAGCTTAAGGGCTTTAAGGTAAATCTAATTGATACTGCGGGACTGCGGCAAGGGGGAGGTATGATAGAAAAAGAAGGGCAAAAGTCAGCTCGGAAAATAATTGACAGCTCTCATTTATTGCTTTGGATGATTGATTTGACCCAAAAATCTTGGCAGAAAACTCTCAAGACAGATTTAGAATCGCTAAAGAAATACCATATCGTATTGTTGGGTAATAAGATAGATGCTATCGACCCTTCTTTGCTAAAACATCAATATATAAAAGAAAAGCATATCCTATTGGTGTCCTGTAAGACCGGTAAAGGGATTAATAATTTAAAAAGTAAAATATCGGAAATTATTAATGAGTCGATGCCGGATTTAACTTCCGGATTGGTCGTTACTTCCGCCCGTCATCGGCAGAAATTGATGATAGCTCGCAGCTACTTGAGAAAAGCAAAGATGAAGATAAAGAATAACGAAACCCCGGAATTGACCGCGTTTGAACTACGATATGCACTTAATGCTCTTGAAGAAATTACCGGTAAAATCTATAATGAGGATATCTTAGACCGTATTTTTTCTAAGTTTTGTATCGGTAAATAGCAATTATCAATTGTTATTTTATATTTGATATATTGTTAATAAATGAATTATGTTCCACGTGAAACAAAGATCTAAATATATTTGATAAGAGAATTAGTGCAAATGATTTGGAAAATGTAGGTTATTTCATTAATATAGAATCAGTTTAGATTTACAAAAATTTTAGAATAAAAAGTATTTATGTTAGATTACGATGTTGTTATCGTGGGCGGTGGTCATGCCGGAGTGGAAGCGGCTTTAGCCGTAGCTCGGATGGGTAAAAGAGCGGCTATGATCACTATGGACGCTTCCAAATTAGCACTGATGTCGTGTAATCCGGCTATCGGCGGAATCGGTAAGTCTCATTTGGTCAAAGAGATAGACGCTTTGGGCGGTGTTATGGGGATAGCTATCGATGCCACCGGGATACAATTTCGCCGCTTAAATTTGTCACGAGGACCGGCGGTTTGGTCTACTCGCGTGCAAGCCGATCGGATAAAATACAATCAGTTTATTGTCACTTATATTGATAAGCAGAAAAACGTTGATGTTATCGAGGGCATTGCCGGAGAAATATTAAAAACCGGTGGTAAAGTTTCCGGTATTCGTTTGGAGTCGGGGCAAGTTATTAATTCTCAGGCGGTTATCATTTCAACGGGGACTTTTTTGAGCGGTCTGATTTATATTGGCGATAAAACGATAAAAGCCGGGCGTATCGGGGAAAAAGCGGCCTATCAACTTTCTGATTCCTTTCGGGATTTGGGCTTTGAATTGGGACGTCTGAAAACCGGAACTCCTCCCCGTCTTAATGGCGATACTATTGATTGGTCTCAATGTGAAATACAAAAGGGTGAAGAGCCTATTCCTTTTTTCTCTTTTCATTCCCAGCGAGAACCGTTTAAACAAGTTCCCTGTTATTTGACTTATACCTCTGTCAAAACCAAAGAGATAATATTGGCCAATTTTAGAGCCTCCCCTATTTTTTCCGGGCAGATTTTGTCGCGAGGTCCGCGCTATTGTCCTTCTATCGAAGACAAGTTTTATCGCTTTGCCGATAAAGAAAAACATCAGATATTTCTCGAACCGGAAGGTAACGGCACCAACGAGATCTATCCCAACGGATTTTCCACCGCCTTGCCGGAAGATATTCAATATCAAGCCATTAAAACGGTTATAGGCTTAGAGGGAGTGGAAATCACCCGTCCCGGATATGCCATTGAATACGATTACGTTTTTACTTACCAAATAAAGCCTTCCTTAGAAACTAAGCGTTTGAAAGGGCTTTTTTTGGCGGGACAGATTAACGGTACTTCCGGTTATGAAGAAGCGGCAGCACAAGGACTTATGGCTGGTATTAACGCCGTTTTGTATATCGAAAAAGAACCGCCCTTTATTCTTGACCGCTCGGAAGCTTATACCGGAGTTATGATTGATGATTTGACCACACATACTATCACTGAACCCTATCGGCTGTTTACTTCGCGAGCGGAATATCGGCTGGCTCTTCGGGAAGATAACGCTCGTGACCGTTTATATAAATATGCTAAGGAATATGATTTAATCAGTGCGACCGATTATGATAGTTTTTACCGGCTACAACGAGAAACAGAGAAAGAAATTAAGGTTTGGCAAAAGAAACGGATAGATGTAGCCTCTTTAGGGGTTTGGGGGGAACGCTTTAAGAAGAGAAATAACATAAGCTTAGCGGAGTTACTGAAACAGCCGGGGGTGACCATTAAAAATATAATGCCCGTATTGGCAAAGTTTAATGGTGATATTTCAAATAATAATGATGTTTTGGAAAGAGTGGCTATTATCATCAGGTATCAGGGGTATATCGAAAAACAACAACGAGAAATTGAAAAATTTCGCAAAATGGAACAAGAAGTAATCCCCGATAATTTCCCCTACGATACTATTAAGGGGTTAAAAAACGAGGCCCTGGAGAAATTGCGTCGCTTTCGTCCCCGTTCTTTGGGGCAGGCGGGGCGTCTGGAAGGGGTGACTCCCGGAGATGTGGCGGTTTTGTCGGTTTACTTGAAAAAAAATCGGATAGCGCACCAATGATAAAAGAGCAAAAAATTATTTCCTTTGATTTCTCTGATATAATCAAAAAATATGATATTGAGAACCAATTAAAGACATATTTTGATATTCTCCAAAAGGAGAACGAAAAAGTAAACCTTGTTTCACGTGAAACAATTAATAAAAATGGTCTGGATATTTTGGCGGCGGAGTCTTTGTTTCCTTTTGAATTTATTGAAACCCCCTCTTTTGCCTGTTATCTTGATATCGGCTCGGGAGGAGGTTTCCCGGCGCTTCCTATTCTTATGGGGTCGAATATTAAAAAAGCAGTCCTTGTCGAAAGAACGTTAAAAAAAGC
>JAADHM010000191.1 GCA_013151855.1 FCB group bacterium
TGGTGATACCGGCCGCTTCTTCAAATAAAAAACGTCTGTCTTCGGCTTTATCGGAAATAATTCCTTCTATCATATCCTGTTGAATGACCGAATATGAATGCGACCCCAAGCCGGTGTCATAAAAAAGTTCCGTAATGTCTTTTAAGCGACAGGGGACTTTATTGAGCAGGTATTCCGACTCGCCACTGCGAAAGAGATGCCTGGTTATTTGCACTTCATTATATTCCGTAGGAAGAGAACCGTCGTTGTTTACTATGGATAAGGTAACTTCCGCCATTCCCAAGGGCTTCAAATCTTTGGTGCCGTTGAAAATCACTTCTTCCATTTTACTGCCGCGAAGAGCGCTAACTCTTTGTTCCCCTAAAACCCACCTTAGGGCGTCGAGGATGTTAGTCTTACCGCATCCGTTGGGACCGACTATGGCCGTTAAGCCTTGGGAAAAATTAATGGTTGTTTTATTGGCAAAAGATTTAAAACCTAATATTTCAAGTTTCTTTAAATACACGGAACCTCCAAATAATTATAGCTATAACATCAAATTTGGGTTAATTACTGTTGTTTCTTATGGTACCTATGGTTTCCAGTAGGGAACGATAAATATTTCGTTCATCACGAAGATACCTGGTTTTTATTTCAAGGTTGTAAAACGGTTTTCCCCGATGATTCCCCCGTCCGATACGGATTGCTTCGGGGAAGTTCAGTAATATGCTCGAAGTAAAATATGAATCTTCTAAATTTAAGTCCAACACCAAGTCGAATTTTAATTCTTTTAACATTTGAATATAACTTTTCTTGGCTAATCCGGACCAAGTAAGCTGGTTTGAAGTGGGTGATAATATCTGGAATCCTTTGCGAGGGAAAATATCATTTACTCTTATGCCCGGCATGCTCAAAAGAACTATATCAGCCGGTTTAAACAGTTCGGATATCTTTGGTAGAAATTGTTTGACAATAGTAAGCTCACGTAATTTGGAAGGTAAACAGACGAGAATGTGCTTGGGGGTTTTTAGTGCTTGAGGGAACATAAAAGTTTCCGAGAGCATGTGTTTTTTAATTTGTCGCAGCTTTACATTGGCTACAAATTTTTTAATGGTCATTATTGTTTACCTCGTTTACCGTCGTATCGTCACTTAATTTATTCGAATCTAAAGGTAAAGCGCTGTTTGAATCTAAAACTTTATTTCCGATTGAGGAATTACTATTAATGTTTTTTATCGCTGTTTTAGATTGGTTTTGGCTGGTATTTATCTTTGGCCTGTTGGTTGTTTTATTGATGGTCACTTTGGGATGGAAAAAGGAATCAAGGTTCGTCTGATTTATTTCCACTCGCGAAATTCTTTTTGTGGTAGGGTTGATAAGATTGACAGGCTGTCCGTTCAATTTAACGCTAACCAAAGAAGGAATACCGATAGAGACTAAAAGACGATATTTGGCTTCCACTTGATATTGTTTGTCAGGGATGAGGTTACGGAATATAACCGTATCACCATCGGCGAGAACAGTCGCCCAGCACTGGTCTTTGGCAACAAAAGAAAGTTTTATTTTTTCAGGTTTTTGAATCTGAGTAGCCGTCCAGTTATAGCTTTCTTTGGGAGATTCATTGGTACTCTCATTTGCTTTTGGGGTCGGTATTTGTTTTTGCTGTTCGGTTTCTTTGGTGTTAGCTACGGGTTCACTGTTTTTTGAAAGAAATAATTTGTTAACTATCAGGAACAATATAAAAATAATGATAATACCGATAATTAAAGATATGAATTTTTTTATTAAGCGTTTATCTTCCGGTATCTTTTCTGAGTCGTTTGATATTTCTTCTTCGAGTTTTCTTTCGATATGTTTTTCTTCTGAGGTCGTTTCCGAAGTATTTTGGAAATCTCCCAAATCTTCTTTAATCGCTTCTATGGTACGGGTATAATCAATACCAAGTGACTCAGCATAAGATTTGGCAAATAGATTGAAGTATAATTCGGAAGGTAAAGAAGCGCTATCTCCTTGTTCAATGTACTCCAAATTCGTTTTGGATATTTTCAACTGTTGAGCGAGGTCGTCCAATTTAATGTTTTTTCGCTCTCTCTCCAGCTTAAGTAAAGCTCCAAATTTTTTCTGTAACTCGCTCATACTTTATTAGTTGTTTATTTTACTTTCTTCTATTACTTCTTTGGCTAAATTATTTAAAAGTTGCCGCGGAAGACCAATTACATTATCTAAATTCCCTTCGATTCTGTCAACTAAAAACCCTCCCATTCCTTGAATACCATAGGCTCCGGCTTTGTCTTGGGGTTCACCGGTGATAATATAATTCCTTAATTGTTCTTCAGATGCTTTTTTAAAAAAGACGTTGGTTAATTCATAACCATAAGCTAATATCTTCCCTTTGCTTGCCAAAGCAAGAGCGGTGCATACAATATGTTGTTTCCCTATTAGTGTCGATAGAGTCTTAAAAGCATCTTCCTTGTCAACGGGTTTACCTAAAACTTGGTTGCCAAGAATAACAATCGTATCACAACCGATTACGAGTTGCTTGTCTTTTACCTGTTTAGCAACCCACATTGCTTTATCTTGGGCTAATCGTTGAGCAAAATCAAAGGGTGATTCATTAAGTTGTTGTTTTTCTTCGAGGTGGGATATGATCTGGGAAAAATTAATACCGGTTTCTTTTAGAAGAGTGACTCTGCGGGGAGATTTTGAGCCTAAAACTATCTCATATTGTTGGGCTAATTGTTTGATAAATTTATAGTTCATGTTCGAGGATAATAGTGACAGGACCTTGGTTGTTAAATTTGATATTCATTTTAGCCCCGAAAACACCGGTTTTTACAATTAATCCGGTGTTTTTCATTAATTCAACGAAGTGGTCATACATTTTCTCAGCTTCGTTCGGTTCCATAGCCAAATTAAAAGCCGGACGACGACCTTTTTTGGTGTCAGCATATAAAGTGAATTGAGAGACAATCATTATTTCCGCCTGTATATCTAAAGCGGACAAGTTCATTTTCCTTTGGTCATCTTCAAAAATACGCAGGTTTACCGCTTTGTCAGCCAATTTTTCGCAGGATTCAATTTTGTCATTGATTTTAGTGCCCATTAGAATAAGCAATCCTTTACCGGTTTGGCTGTAAAGCTCTCCATCGATAAACAGTTCTACTCCCGATGTTCTTTGAATAACCAAACGCATAAGTTAATTTCCTATTATTTTAATTATCAATATAGAGCATGAATTCGCATAGACAACTATTTATTGGTTGTTACCTTATTTTTTTATGTGAATATTTATTGTTGAACGGGATGGTATTTTTACTTGCATAAAAAACTTCGCCTTTGTTCCTTTGATACTATGTCAAAGCATGTGAAATCTCTTGGCGTTGATATTGGGTCTGTTTCGGTTAAGTTGGTTCTCTGGGAACAAGGTAAAATATTGCATGCTGTTTATCACCGTTTTCAAGGAAGACCCTTTGAAACTCTATATAATATTTTAAGCGAACAATTTGCATCCCTGTCAGGTCAAACTATAAACTTGGGACTTACCGGAATTGGCGGTAAAACCGTGCAATCGATTTTAGGGGGAAAGAGTTTCGGAGAGATTGCCTCTATTGCTTCCGGTAATTTTCTTGTCGCTCCCGAAGTAAAAACGGTTATTGAGATGGGGGGAGAAGATTCCAAATTCCTTATTCTCGATGGCCAACGGAAAATCATCAAAGATTTTGCCATGAATGCCCAATGTGCCGCCGGAACCGGCTCTTTTCTTGACCAGCAGGCTAATAGATTAAAAATATCAATCGAAGGTGAGTTCGGACAGCTTGCTTTGAAATCAAAAAAACCACCACGGATTGCCGGTCGCTGTTCTGTCTTCGCCAAATCGGACATGATCCATCTCCAACAGATAGCCACTCCGGACTATGACATTGTCGCCGGATTATGTTTTGCCGTGGCACGTAATTTCAAAAGCTCCATTGCTCGCGGCAAGAAGTTTATCAAGCCCATTGCTTTTGAAGGCGGAGTTGCTGCCAATCCGGGTATGATACGTGCCTTTACTGAAATTCTTGAGTTGGAACAAGGTGAATTGGTTATCCCTCCCTATTATAATTTGATGGGTGCTATCGGTGCCGCTTATCTTGCTGAAAAAGAAGGGACATTAGTAGAAGGTTTTGATGTCGAAAAAATCAATAGTTATTTAAAATTCAGGCAAGTTGCCGAATGTGGCCGCGAAGCTCTTTCCTATAATTATCCCGAGTCCAAGTATTATGATATTACTTTAAAAGACCGGCCTAAAAATATCGACCAATTGGAAGTGTTTTTAGGTGTCGATGTAGGGTCTCTTTCAACCAATTTGGTGTTGATTGATCGTGATTATCGAGTTATCGCCCGTCGCTATCTTATGACTGAAGGAAGACCTATTGAAGCGGTGCGTCGGGGATTAAAAGAGATTGGTGTGGTGAAGAAATTGGCAGTAAAGTTATCGTTAAAGCTGTGGGCACTACCGGTTCCGGTCGCTATTTAATTGGCGATTTAATCGGTGCTGATGTTATCCGTAACGAAATAACCGCTCAGGCTACCGCCGCGGTCAATATTGATCCCGATGTCGATACTATTTTTGAAATTGGCGGTCAGGATTCCAAGTATATATCCATTGACAAACAAGCGGTTATTGATTTTGAAATGAATAAAGCTTGTGCCGCCGGTACCGGTTCCTTTTTACAAGAACAAGCTGAAAAATTAGATATTAATATTGAAAAAGAATTTAGTGACAAGGCTTTATGTGCCAAATGTCCGGTGGGATGCGGGGAGAGATGTACCGTTTTTATGGAATCCGATTTGGTTGCTCACCAACGTTCCGGTGCCAATAAGGAAGATTTGTTGGCGGGCTTGGCTTATTCCATCGTTAGTAATTATCTGACTAAGGTTGTCGGTGACCGACGTATAGGTGATAATATTTTCTTTCAGGGAGGAGTCGCTTGGAATAAATCGGTCGTTGCCGCTTTTGAAAAATTAACCGGCAAAAGAATTACCGTTCCTCCTCACCATGATGTGACCGGTGCTATCGGTGCCGCTATTTTGTCCATTGAAGAGCTGTCCGATTCTGATTTCAAAACTTCATTTAAAGGTTTTGATTTTTATAAGAAAAGTTATGAACTGGAGTCTTTTCGTTGTAATGATTGTTCCAACCAATGTGAAATCCATAAAGTGATGATCGAAGGGGAAGAGCCTTTATACTACGGTTCCCGATGTGAAAAATATGAGGTTAAAAAACGCAAAGAAAAAAACTTGCCCATTAATTATGTAAGCCTTCGGCAAAGATATCTTTTTAAGCGCTATATAACGTTTGATAATTCACAAGCTAAACGTAAAAGAATTGGGTTACCTTTGGTTTTACATTTTTTTGATTATTATCCTTTCTGGCGTGCTTTTTTTGAATCGTTAGGTTTTCAAGTGGTCAATTCGGATCGGTCCAGTCAAAAAATTGTGGAACAAGCGTTGGAATTATTCAGTGCTGAAACCTGTTTCCCCGTAAAAATAGTTTATGGGCATATTGAAAATCTTTTAGCTAAAAATGTTGATTATATCTTCTTGCCTTCCCTGATAAAAGTAACTAACGAAAATGAAGATAAAGATGATGGAGGCTTTATTTGCCCTTATGTCCAAGCTATCGGTTCTTCTTTAAAAGCGAGATTTGATTTTGAAAAATTGGGAGTTAATTTCATAAGTTCCCCGATATCTTTAAGTGATGATGTTAGCGATTTACATCAAAGCTTAAAACAACTTGCCCATGATTTTGAATTATCTGAAAAAGAATTTCGCGGTGCTATAAAGTCAGGGCTGAAGGCTTATAAGATGTTTAAAGAAAATATCCGTCACGAAGGTGCCAAAGCATTAAAAGAAATTGCCCCCGATGAAAAGGTATTGATAATTATCAGTCGTCCTTATAATGGTAATGATCGCAAACTTTCTCTGGAAATACCCGATAAAATAAGGCATCTTGGTTTTAAAGCCATCCCTCTTGATTTTCTTGACATTGGCCGCGATAACGAAGATTTACCGTATATGTATTGGCGTTATGGACGAAAGATATTAGCTGCGGCAGATTATATTCGTTCTCACCCCAGTTTATTTGCTGTTTACTTAACTTCTTTTGGATGCGGGCCTGATTCCTTTATTACTCATTTTTTCCGCAAGTCAATGTCCGGTAAGCCGTATCTTCAACTGGAGCTTGATGAGCATGCTGCCGATGCCGGTTTGATTACTCGCTGTGAGGCGTTTATTGACTCTTTGAGATTTTATCAATTCCATCAACCGGTTAGTAAATTTGATATAGCTTGTGATGATTTCCGCCCCTTTGAGAAAACCATCTACATTCCCAATATGTGTGATCATGCCTACCCTCTCAGAGCTACTTTTGAAAGGTTTGGTCTTATGGCTGAGGTGCTCGACGAACCGGATAATGAAACATTGGATTATGGTAAAAAATTTACTTCCGGGAAAGAATGCTTCCCTTGTGTTATTACTACCGGTGATATGATTAAAAAAATAAGAGCAAAAGATTTTAGTCGTGAGAAAGCTGTTTTCTTTATGCCCGGTGCCGATGGTCCTTGTCGTTTCGGGCTTTATAGTCAGTTTCATAGGATGATTCTCGATGACTTGGGTTATAATGATGTTCCTATTTTTTCTCCCAGTTCCGATGATGGTTATTCTCAATTTGGTCTGGAGAAAACTAACTTCAGAAAAATTGCCTGGAAAGGAATGGTCTTTGTCGATTGTTTGATGAAACTACTGTTAAAAGTAAGACCTTATGAATTAAATAAAGGGGAAACGGAAAAAATTTATATCTATTATTTGAACCGTTTGTCTCAAGCGATAATAAATGATGAGTCTCTTGAAAAACTTGCCATAGAAGCTGCTGATGCCTTCAACGCCATCCATCGGGAACAGACCAAAAGACCCTTAGTCGGTCTTGTGGGGGAAATTTATTTAAGGAACAATCGTTTTTCCAATAATCACCTTATAGAAAAACTGGAGAAGTTGGGTCTGGAAGTATGGTTGGCAACTTTTGCCGAGTGGCCTATTTATACCTCTTTAACCTATCGCCGTGATTCTTTTAAGAGATTAGATATAAAAAACATTATCAAAAGCAGTTTGCAGGTGCTTTTCCAACAAAAACAGGAACATAACGTCATCAAACACTTTTCCCAAAAGTTCGATATTCGCATAGACTATTCCGTAGAAGAAGTTTTGAATTTAGCATCAAAATATCTTCCCCTTGATTACGAGGGCGAG
>JAADHM010000078.1 GCA_013151855.1 FCB group bacterium
TCGATGATATTTTTTCACAAATTCCTTTTATGGCATTACTTAATCAACAAGATGAATACCTGTTCCATAAATACAAAATAAAAATTATCGTTAATCCCGAGGAATTAATACGGCGTAAGAACAAACAGTTTAATTTCCATAAAAGAGTAAATTCTATCTTTGCGGTTTCTTCCGATATGTTGCCGGCCATTGAGCTTGAAGCGGAGCGAATAGATAATTTTTATCCGGAGTCTTTGCTGTATACGCAAGAAGAAGCCAACCTAAAAAATTTAACTAACGCTTTTAAGAAAACCAACGGTTTTTTACACATTGCCGCCCATGCTTCGCGCTCTTCCGAGAATCCGTTATTTTCAAGAATAATGATGAGTGATGCGCCCTTTTTCCCTTTTGACCTTTTTGGACATGGTCTTAAAACGAAGTTGGTTACTCTTTCCGGTTGTCAAACAGCCGCTCCCGGGTTATATTATGGTAACTCGTTTAGTTTGGCTAAGGCTTTTTATCAGGCCGGGAAGTGATTATGTGTTGGCTTCTTTATGGCCTGTATCCGATAAAATCAGTATGATATTTATGGTTGAGTTTTATAAAAATTTGTCTTTGGAAAACAATATTTTCACAGCATATAGAAAAGCGGTAAAACAGGTTTGTGAAATTACCGATAACCCCGCTTTGTGGGGTGCATTTGTGTTGTTAGGTATATAAAATCAGGAGTGTTTTTCGATGTATAAGATTATTCATTATTTTAAATATTTAACAGTTCTGTTGATAATAATCCTATCAATAGGGTTTCCGAAAATTTCTCAAGCCGATACCTTTATTCCCGGGGAAGCGGTAATAAAAATTCAAGCGGGATTTGATATCGACTCTATTCTTTATCAATTTCATGGGAGCATTATTGATAGTATTATTGCTAACAGCTCTTTTCTGGTTTCTTTTCCGGATAGTTTGGATATTAATTTTGTTTTGAATCTTATCGCGCAACATCCAGAAGTTTTAATGGCTCAGCCTAATTATATTTTAGGTTTACCGGAAGTAAATCAGATAAGTCAATCATTTCCCGATCAGGACAGCCCCGCTTATTTGAGAGGATTGGAACCTCCTTCGTATTATCTGCAGCCGGGCGCTTATCAAACCGGTTTGGATTCGGCGGCATTAATTGCTACCGGGGACAGTGTTATCGTGGCTGTTATTGATAACGGTATTGATTATTCCCATCCCTTGTTTGGAGCTTCCATCAGCGATACCGGTTATGATTTTATTGATGATGACAATTATCCAGCGGAAGATTCGGGGGCTATGTATGGTCATGGGACTTTCGTTGCCGGGTTAATATTGTTGTCGGCACCTGATTGTAAGATTATGCCCATAAGAGCCTTTGATGGAGATGGTCAGGGTAACAGCTTTACCATTACTCAGAGTATTTACTGGGCGATTGATCACCATGCTAATATTATCAATATGAGTTTTGGAATGTATACTGCTAATCAGTTGTTAGAGTTAGCCATTGCCGATGCCTCTCAAGCCGGAATCACTATGGTAGCTTCGGTAGGTAATGACAGCACTTCTCAGGAGTTGTATCCCGCCGCATATCCGGATGTTATCGCGGTTGCCGCTATTGACACTTTGGAATATAATGCTTCTTTTTCCAACTATGGTGGCTATGTTGATATTTGTGCTCCGGGAGTGAATCTTTATAGCGCCTTGGCCGGGCAATATGATTGGGGGACTTGGAGTGGTACCTCCTTTGCCGCCCCCTTGGTAACCGGCACTTGTGCTCTGCTTTTGGGCTATAAACCGGATTTGATCCCTTCTCAGATGAAAGAAAATATCCAACTATCAGCCAGAACGGCTTTAGACTGGGGAACGGTGTTACCTCCTGATGACCATTACGGATATGGATGTATCGATGCTTTCCAAGCGCTTCTCTCCTGGGACCGGGGGGATGTCAATAACGATAGTGAAATAAATGTCACCGACTTAATGTATTTTATAAATTATATGTTCTCCGGTGGTGCTCCACCCCAAGTCTCGATGGTTGTTGCCGATTTTAACTGTGATGGTAAGGTTAACGTCAGTGATCTTATGGGGCTGATAAATTACGCTTTCCAATCGGGTCCGTTGTATACTCCTTGTTATTAGATGATGTAAGTTTCTTTACAAAGTAGGTCAGGATCTCCGTGATCCTGACAAGTTATTTTATCGTCAATATAAAAAGGCGGGATCCACAGGGATCCCGCCTTTTACATCTTTTAAGACGCTTCTTTATTCTTTGCTATCATTCTCATTATTTTTGGATTGTTTTCTCAAATTTCTTTCCGCCAGACTACAGTATAATACCGGAACCAAAAAGACCGTTATAAGAGCTACCGTCATTCCTCCGAAAGAAGGGATAGCCATAGGTATCATAATGTCAGAACCGCGTCCCGTGGAAGTTAATACCGGCAACAGTGCCAAAATAGTCGTTGCCGAGGTCATCACCGCCGGGCGTATGCGTCGATTCCCCGCTTCTATGGTAGCTTCTCTGATAGCTATTATGTTGGATGGTTTTTTCCGATGGAATACTTGGTCGAGATAAGTGGAGATGATAACACCATTGCTGCTGGCAATACCGAAAAGAGCGATAAATCCCACCCAGACGGCAACGGATAAATTGTAAGGTTTTATCTGGAAAAGATGGCGTAAATCTACACCCATTAGAGAGAAATTCAAAAACCAACTTTGACCGTATAACCATAGCATCATAAACCCCCCCGCCCAAGCTACGAAGATACCCGAAAAGACCATCATACTGGTGGAAACTTTTTTAAATTGGAAATACAAAATCAAAAAGATAATTAACATGGTCAAAGGGAGCATGAGTCTTAATTTTTTCTGTGCTCGTACCTGATTTTCATAATTGCCGGCAAAAGCATAACTCACGCCGGCAGGAATGTTAAATTCGCCGGAAGCTATTTTATCTTTCAGATATTTTTGAGCCTGCTCAACAACGTCAACTTCGGCGCATTGGGGTTTTTTATCGAAGATGACATAACCGATGAGAAAAGTATCTTCCGATTTGATCACCATCGGTCCGCGAACAAATTTTATTTCCGCCAGTTCCACCAAAGGAATCTGAGCACCGCTGGGAGTGGGGATGAGAATATTATTTAATTCTTCTATGGTATTGCGGAGTTCCCGCTGGTAGCGCACTCGGACCGGGTAACGTTCACGACCTTCCACGGTAGTGGTTATTTTTTTCCCGCCTACCGCGACTTCAATAACATCTTGTACCTGACGAATAGATAAGCCATAGCGTGCAATCGCCTGACGATTGATGTGAATTTCAAGATATGGTTTCCCCACAATTCTATCGGCAATAACGGTATTAGGTTCTATGGAAGGGACTTGCTTAAGGAAGTGTTCTATTTCATATCCGACTTTTTCGATAGTTTTTAGGTCGGGTCCTTTTATTTTTACTCCCATAGGAGCGCGCATACCCGATTGAAGCATGACAATACGAGCGGCAATGGGTTGTAATTTCGGTGCCGAGGTGGTGCCGGTAAGTCTTGCCGCTTTGACAATTTCTTTCCAGATATCATCGGGAGATTTAATTTGGTCACGCCATTGGCGGAATGGTTCTCCATCTTTGTCGGGAATAAGTTTACCGTTGGCGTCCCTGATAAAAACTTTCTTTTTGTGGTCATATTTAAAGCGGAGACGGTTACCTGATTTACCTACGATATACTCCGGTTTATAGTTGATAATCGTTTCAAACATCGATACGGGAGCCGGGTCAAGAGGTGAATCAACGCGTCCCAATTTGCCGACTACTGACTCGATTTCGGGTATATTGTTAAAAGCTTTATCTTGCAATTGTAAAATATCGAGTGCTTCGCCAATGGAGGCGTGGGGCATAGTGGTCGGCATGTATAAGAACGACCCTTCATCCAAGCTGGGCATGAACTCTTTACCCAAACCGGGGAAATTACGACTGACAAAATTGTAAGGGGAACTGTTGCGCACCCAAGAAGGCACATAACCGAAAATTTTGTTGAACCCCAGCCAAATGACAATACCTAATACGATTATCAAACCCGATGAGGTGATAAACAGTTTCCTGTTACTTAAGCACCATCGTAGCATGGGTTCATAGTATTTCATCAATAGCCAAAAGACGATAAGAATTAGGCCTAAAAGAATAGCCACAAAAATAAAATTGGAAAAACTACCCGCTTGGATTCCCAAAGGAAGCCAATGTTCGGATAAAATTGCGATCACAACAATGACCACAAAGAAATTGAAGAACCGGGGGAGTTTGTGTCGTAATTTTATCGGTAGCTTGTTTTTAAAAAGTAAAAAGGTGGCTATTAAAATCAATATTATGCCGGTAGACCAGAAAGACCATATCAACGCCGTAAAACCGGCCAAAATCAATCCTAAAGGAAGAAGCTTCACCGCTTTTAAAGTGTCTTTTCCTTTGGTAAATAGTACATGAGCAAAAGGAGGAATGATAGTAAGAGCCACGATAACCGAAGAAATCATGGCAAATGTTTTAGTGTATGCCAAGGGTCTGAACAGTTTCCCTTCGGCGGCCTGCATGGTAAATACGGATAAAAAAGAAATCACGGTCATCGCTTCGGAAGTAACCACGGCACTGCCTACTTCGGAAACAGCGCGGAATATTGTCTCTCGAGTATTAGTGCCGGGTGGTGCGGCATCGAGATGTTTCAATATATTTTCGCATACTACAATCCCCATATCCACCATCGTCCCAATGGCAATGACAATCCCCGAAAGAGCAACGATATTAGCATCGACTTTAAACAGTTTCATTCCGA
>JAADHM010000170.1 GCA_013151855.1 FCB group bacterium
AATCCGCTGACAACAATCAAATGTATTCATCACTTATTACAACCAAATTTTACTAACTTTACATCATGACAAAAAAGGAAATAATCCTATCAGAAATAAAAGAGGCTTTGAAATCCTTTGATGTAGAAAAGATAATTCTTTTTGGATCGTTTGCCTATGGTAATCCTGATGATGAAAGCGATATTGATTTGCTGCTTATCAAAGATATACCTGCCGATAATATAAGAGACTTCAGACTGAAGGTTAAACTCGAACTCTGGGACATCATCGCTAAATGGAAAATCCCCATCGATATTATCGTTGATAATAATATTAGGATTAAGCAAAGAATTAAGGACGGAGATATGTTTTATAGCGAAATACTCACCAAAGGCAATACAATTTATGCCTAACAAAAAAACATCCGCTGACAATAATCAAATATATACTCTCGCGAAAAAAAAGAATCATCGGATTTAACGGATTAAATAATGGTTTTTCACCCCGTGAAAAACTCCAATCCGCTCAATCCGCTCAATCCGATGACAAAATAATATCCACCGATAATCATCAACAGTAAAATTTCACTAAAAAAAAGAATCATCGGATTTAACGGATTTAACGGATTAAATAATGGTTTTTCACCCCGTGAAAAACTCCAATCTGCTTAATCCGCTCAATCCGATGACAATGAAAAAGGATGAGCGCAGCGAATCCATCATAAATAATCAATGAAAACCTCTCGTAGAGAAATATTATCATCTAATTACACGAACCTGCCTGTCGGCAGACAGGTTACACGCTTGCCCGCCGGAGTATAACGTAGGCAGGAATAGTTTTTCACATCGTGAAAAACTCTAATTCGATTAATTCGTCAAATTCGATGACAACAATCTCCGATGAGAAAAGAATCATCAAATCTACCTGTCGGCAGACAGGCTAGATGACAAAGAAAAAGATGAGCACCGCGAATCAAATCCGTTTAATCCGCTCAATCCGATGACAAAAAAAATATTCACAAATCTACCTGTCGGTAGACTGGTTAGATGACAAAGAAAAAAGATGAGCACCGCGAATCATAAATCCACATAATCCGATTACTCTATGTATCCGATTAACGATGATAAACATAAGTTGAACACACAGCATGAATAACCAAAGAATAATAACAAAGTCCAAAGTCCTTGTTACCGGTGGTGCAGGCTTTATAGGCTCTAACCTCTGTGAAGCACTACTGGAACAGGATAATAAAGTTGTTTGCCTGGATAATTTCATGACTGGACACAGAAAGAATATCACACCTTTTTTGTCCAACAAGAACTTCACCCTAATCGAAGGTGACATTCGTAACTATGACGATTGTAAAAAGGCTGTAGCAGGATGTGAATACGTATTACATCAGGCAGCATTGGGTTCCGTTCCTCGTTCCATTAAGGATCCTATGCTTTCGACTGATGTAAATGTTGGTGGCTTTGTAAAAATGCTGTTTGCTGCAAAAGAAGCAAAAGTAAAACGATTTGTTTATGCTGCTTCATCATCTACTTATGGAGACCATCCCGATTTACCAAAGGTTGAGGAAATAATCGGCAACCCTCTTTCCCCTTATGCAATTACAAAATATACAGATGAATTATATGCAAAGAACTTCTCTTATATTTATGGAATCCAAACTGTGGGTTTACGATATTTCAATGTATTCGGAAGACGACAAGACCCCAATGGGGCCTATGCAGCTGTAATTCCAAAGTTTGTAATTACACTAATGATGCATGAATCCCCAACAATTAATGGTGATGGAACTTACAGCCG
Source organism: FCB group bacterium (assembly GCA_013151855.1). Lineage (GTDB taxonomy): Bacteria > Zixibacteria > MSB-5A5 > GN15 > FEB-12 > JAADHM01. Next base: position 1,789 of record JAADHM010000170.1, read on the forward strand.
TGATTTCACATATATTGATAATGTGATACAGGCAAATCAACTGGCAGCAATTACCATTAAGGAGAAACTTTATAAATCAGACACAAAACACGAAGTTTTTAATATTGCATTTGGAGAAAGAACCAACTTAAACGAACTTGTTGAAATACTAAAAGAAAACCTATCCTTATTTGATGCTAAAATAAAAGACGTTCAAGTAAAACATGGTCCCAATCGTGAAGGTGACATTCCCCACTCTTTAGCAAGTATTGAAAAAGCAAAAAAACGTATATCTTATAATCCAAAGTTTTCAGTTAAGGATGGGTTAAAAGAGGCTTGTGGTTGGTATTGGCGTAATTTGAAGTAGACAGGGGAAAAACTCAAGTAAAAAGTTAAAAGTATGATATAGCATGCATTGACATTATGTTTTTAAATATTTAGCATAAAAAGAATAACGAAACAATAATAACTTTAAACTTATAACCACCAATGAATCCTGAACTATGTAACAGACTACTTTTGTATGCTATTAATATAATCAAGTTCCTACGAAAAATACCTAATGCGGCAGAGTATAAAATAATAAAAAATCAAGTAATAAAATAATTCTCATCTTCTGGGGCCAACTACGAAGAAGCGCAAGGAGGCTCTTCCAGACGAGATTTTAAAAATAAGATATTTATTTCATTAAAAGAAATGCGGGAATCAAACTTCTGGATGAAAGTACTAAGTGGAGTAAATGAAGATAATTTATTAAAAAACGAAATAGAAAAATTAATAATAGAATCCGAAGAGTTAAAAAAAATTCTTGGCTCCATAGTTTCCAAGTTAGATTAATAAAAAACATAAGTTCTTTGTTAAAACCAAGTTGTGTTTTTGTAATCACTTCAAACTTTTAACTTTTAACTTTTAACTTCAAATGAAAAAGAAAATAGCAGTAATAGGCCTCGGCTACGTTGGCCTCCCCCTTGCCGTTGAATTTGGAAAACACAGACCTGTAATTGGTTTTGAAATAAACCGGACCAGGGTAGAAGAATTGGAAAACGGAGACGATTCAACACTCGAAACCACAAGTGAAGAATTAAAAGCCGCAAAGTATTTAACATATACTACTGCACTTGAGGATATTAAAGGAGCACAAATTTATATCGTGGCTGTTCCAACCCCAACCGATAAAAATAACCGCCCCGACCTGACACCTTTAATTAAAGCCTCTGAAACAGTTGGTAAAGTTATCTCAAAAGGAGACATAGTTATATACGAATCTACTGTTTATCCCGGAGCAACTGAAGAAGATTGTATTCCTGTTGTTGAGAAGGTAAGTGGATTAAAATATAATACGGATTTCTTTGCCGGCTACTCTCCCGAGCGGATTAACCCCGGCGACAAAGTGCATACTCTCACTACTATTACAAAAGTAACTTCCGGCTCAACACCTGATATCGGAAAAGAAATAGATGCCCTTTATGGTGAAATCATAAAGGCTGGTACTCATCTTGCTTCCAGTATTAAAGTTGCAGAAGCAGCCAAGGTTATCGAAAACTCCCAGCGTGATATAAATATTGCCTTTGTGAATGAACTTTCCAAAATATTCAACCTTATGAATATTGATACGTTGGAAGTTTTGGAAGCAGCAGGTACAAAATGGAACTTTCTACCGTTCCGACCGGGACTTGTAGGAGGGCACTGCATAGGTATCGACCCTTACTATTTAGCACAAAAAGCACAAGAAGTAGGCTATCACCCTGAAATAATCCTTGCCGGAAGAAGACTTAACGATTCTATGGGTGCTTACGTTGCTAATGAGGTAATAAAACTAATGTTAAAGGCTGGTAAGCAGGTAAAAGATGCTAAAGCACTAATGCTTGGTATTACATTTAAAGAAAACTGCCCCGACATCCGAAACACTCGTGCAATAGATATATACAATGAACTAAAATCCTATGGTATGGAGGTCGATGTTTTTGACCCATGGGCATCCCCTGTTGAAGTTAAAGAGGAATACGGGATTGATATAATAACCAAGTATCCTGAGGGCAATGGCTATGGTGCAGTTGTTTTGGCAGTTGCACATGAGGAATTCAAAACACTAAAATTGAACATTCACAAAGATAAAGGAACTATTATTTTTGATGTGAAAGGTGTTATTTCGAAAGAAAACATTAACTCAAGATTGTAATTTTGTTATAATAATATGACCACCGACCAAATCATAGTAAGTATTGTTATACTTTTCCTTCTGGTCTCTTTATACAAAAAGTATTTTGGACCTGGCTTTACTTTTGTTATTGGTATTAGTGTTCTCGGTATAAGCGGCATATTAACTCCCCCAGAAATACTGCAAGGCTTTGCTAACGAACAAATTGCCGTTATTATTTTATTATTGTTAATAGGTGAAATTATTAGAAAGTCCACCTTAATCGATAATATGTTCGATAAATTCTTTAAAACAACAACAACATATAAAGGGTTTATCGCAAAAATGATTTTCCCTGTGGCAACTTTGTCATCTATGATTAATAATACTCCTTTGGTTGCAGTCATGATGCCTTATGTACATAATTGGGGCAGGAAAAATAATATCGCGGCATCAAAACTCCTAATACCTCTTTCA
>JAADHM010000042.1 GCA_013151855.1 FCB group bacterium
CCGAGGGAGTGGAGATGGTGATGCCGGGCGATAATGTTACGATAGAGGTGGAGTTAATCACGCCGATAGCGATGGAGAAAGAGCTTCGTTTCGCTATCCGCGAAGGAGGCCGGACGGTTGGCGCCGGTGTCATCTCGGAAGTTATTGAATAAGAAAGTGTATTGATGATGGATGTTCAGAAAATAAGAATACGGTTGAAGGCTTACGATCATTATGCCTTGGACAAATCGACGAAAGAAATTGCTCGCACGGTGTTGCGTACCGGTGCCAAAATAGTTGGCCCCATACCTCTACCTACGAAAAGGACTGTTTATACGGTACTGCGTTCTCCCCATGTTGATAAAAAGTCAAGAGAACAATTTGAAACTCGTATACATAAACGTTTAATTGATATTTATGAATCAACTCCGCAGACCGTTGATGCGCTTATGAAGCTGGACTTGCCGGCAGGTGTTGATGTGGAGATAAAAACCTGATAGGGCTTTTAATGATGAAAGAAATTTTAGGAAAAAAATTGGGAATGACACGCATCTTTTTGGATGGCGGTGAAAGTGTTTCGGTTACGGTTATTGAAGCCGGTCCTTGTCCTGTGGTGGCAAAAAAAGAAAAAGGACAAAGCGGTAGTCATGCCTATCAGGTTGGTTTTGGTGTCAAGCGCAAAAAACTGATAAACAAACCGATGGCGGGTCATTTTGCCAAAGCCAAAGTGGAACCAACAAGATATCTGCGGGAAATCCGTTGCGACGATGAAGAATTAGAGGTTGGTAAAGAAATTAAAGTGGGGATATTCAATGTCGGTGAACGGGTTGATGTCACCGGTATCTCGCGCGGTCTTGGTTTTGCCGGTACGATGAAACGTCATAAATTCTCCGGAGCTAACAAAACTCACGGACAATCAGACCGTTGGCGCGCTCCCGGCTCAATCGGACAATCCTCTTATCCTTCCCGCGTCTTTAAAGGGATGCGAATGGCGGGAAGAATGGGTAAAGATAAGGTTACTGTTTTGAATCTTGAAATTGTTAAAATTATAGAAGATGAAAATTTATTGTTAGTTAAAGGTTCGGTCCCCGGTTTTCGTGGATCGTTACTTAAGGTTCGTTCTACGAATCGAGGTTAATTTGGGAAGTATAAGATGGAAGTAAAAGTATATAATCAAGATGGCGCCGAGGTTGGCAAAGTAGAATTGAAAGATACTGTTTTTGGTGTTGAGCCTAATGAAGCGCTGGTTCATCAGTATATTACCAATTACCTTGCTCGCCAGAGACAAGGTAATGCCAAGACCAAAGAGCGCAGCGAAGTTAGGGGCGGAGGAAGAAAACCCTGGCGCCAAAAAGGTACCGGAAGAGCACGCGCCGGAACTATCCGTTCACCTCTCTGGCCGGGTGGGGGAACGGTATTTGGTCCGAGACCAAAATTATATGGCAATAGCATGCCTAAAAAAATGAAAAGGTTGGCGATCCGTTCGGTGTTTTCCGCCAAAGCTAAATCCGATAGTATAAAAATTTTGGATGAAGTGAAATTAGATGCCATAAAGACCAAGGCTATGCTGGGTATACTTGACAAGCTTGATGTGGATAATAAGAAATGTTTGATACTCGATGAAGGACGTAATGAATTTTGCGTTCTTTCGTGTCGTAATTTGAAAAAGGTTAGATATATGCGAGCGGCTTTGGCGAATGGATATGAATTGTTAAATGCCGATTGTATCTTGATAACCAAGGCTGGTTTAGAAAAAGTTCATGAGGTGTTTGGATGAGCAAAGATCCTCGCCAGATAATAAAGTTGCATAAAAATACGGAACGTTCGACTTTGTTGCGGCAACTTAATAACGAATATGTTTTTGAGGTCGACAAAAAGGCTAACAAGCATGTTATCAAAAAAGCCGTGGAAAGTCTTTTCAAGGTAAAAGTCGAAACCGTTAGAACCATGGTTATGCCCGGAAAGACTCGCCGTATGGGGCGAAATGAAGGAAAAACTCCCACCCGAAAAAAAGCTATAGTTAGGCTGAAAAAAGGTGAGGTAATCTCTATGTTTGAGAATATATAGGTAAAGATTGGAATAAATTATGGCTGTTAAGAAATATCGCCCAACGACACCATCGTTGCGTTTCCGTGCTGTTTCAACATTTGAAGAGATTACGTCGGTTATTCCTGAAAAATCTCTTTTAAGACCTTTGAAAAAAAGTGGCGGGCGTAACAATAAAGGACGTATTACTGCTTTTTGTCGTGGTGGTGGTCATAAAAGAAAGTATCGTCTCGTTGATTTTAGGCGCAATAAATATAATATCCCCGCTCGCGTAGCTTCCATAGAATATGACCCCAATCGCTCGGCGCGTATCGCTTTATTGCATTATATCGACGGTGAAAAACGGTATATCCTTGCTCCCAATGAGTTGAAAGTCGATGATATGCTCATGTCCGGAGAAGCGGTGGAAAATAAACCCGGTAATGCTATGCCTTTGGGAAAAATGCTTTTGGGTACTATTGTTCATAATATTGAAATGCGCCCCGGTAAAGGTGGTCAATTGGCGCGTGCGGCAGGTTCTTTTTGTCAGTTGGTAGCTAAAGAAGGCGGAAAAGCTATTCTAAAATTGCCGTCAGGTGAGGTTCGCACGGTACCGGAAAATTGTTACGCAACTATTGGGCAAGTATCTAATTTAGATCATAAAAACCTCGTCTGGGGTAAGGCGGGAGCCTCCCGTTGGCGAGGAAGACGCCCTTCGGTTCGTGGGGTGGCTATGAATCCCGTCGATCATCCTATGGGTGGCGGCGAAGGAAGAAGTTCCGGCGGTAGGCATCCCTGCACTCCATGGGGGAAACCCACTAAAGGTTATAAAACAAGAAGTAAACGTAAATCGTCCGATCATCTTATTCAGGATCGGCGAGTAAAAATTTAGGTACGGAGAATTATAAATGCCTCGATCTTTGAAAAAAGGACCCTTTGTTGATGAGAGCCTTTTAAAGAAAGTTCAAGCGCTTAACGATAGTGGCGAGAAAAAAGTTATCAAAACCTGGTCGCGCCGATCAACGGTTTTGCCGGAATTTGTCGGTCATACCTTTGCTGTACATAACGGTAATAAATTCGTGCCTATTTATATTACGGAGAATATGGTTGGTCACAAATTAGGAGAGTTTGCTCCCACCAGAACCTTCCGTGGACACGGAGGGAAGCTTGCCGAACGCTCTTCTTCTTTGAAAGGAGTTAGTTGACAATGCTGGTAAAATCATCCGCTCGACTTAGATTCATCAGCATTCCCCCTCGTAAAATGCGTTTTGTGGCTGATGCTATCAAGGGGTTACCGGTGGAAAAAGCGCTGGGGATTCTTAATTTTACTCCCAGAATTGCCGCCCATCACCTTGCGAAAACCTTAAAATCGGCAGCTGCCAACGCCCTCTCTATTGAAGGAACGGAACATTTAAAACCTGAGGACTTGATGGTTAAAAATGTTTTTGTTGATGCTGCCCCAACTGCCAAGCGGATTCGTTATCGCTCTATGGGACGCGTTTACCGTTATCGTAAACGCTATTGTCATTTGACTATTGAACTGGAGGGTGAGATGGAAAGTGCGCCCGAGAAAAAGAAATCTAAAACAAAGACCGCCAAAAAAGAAAGTGTTAAGGCGGAAAGCGTTGATGTCAAAGATAAAAAAGATAATAAGAAAATAGCGGTAACGAAAAAGAATACAGAAGCTAAAACTAAAAACATTAACGATACAAAAATTGATACAGATGAAAAGAAGGAAGATTAATTTGTTTATTTTAAGGAGCTTGTTTTGGGGCAAAAAACAAACCCGATAGGTTTACGATTAGGTATTATTAAGTCATGGAGTAGCCGTTGGTATGCTTCCAGCAAAAAATTCTCTGATCTTATTTATGAAGATATGCTTATTAAACGTTATATAAATAAACGTCTTGATAACGCTGGTATTGCAAAGGTCATGATATCACGAGCTCCCAAAAAAGTTACCGTTGATATACATACTTCGCGCCCCGGTATTGTCATCGGTCGTAAAGGATCGGAAGTTGATAAACTGCGTAGTGAATTGCAACTTCTCACCAAAAATGATATCCTTCTAAATATCGTGGAAGTTAGAAAACCGGAGCTTGATGCTCAGTTGGTTGCCGACTCGATAGCGCGGCAATTGGTTGGTAGAGTTTCTTTTCGTCGAGCAATGAAAAAATCTATCGCGGCTACGATGAAAATGGGCGCTGTCGGTATCAAAGTGCAGTGTGCCGGACGTTTGGGCGGCGCTGAAATTGCTCGTGAAGAAAAATATAAAGAAGGCAGAATTCCCCTTCATACCCTTCGTGCCGATATTGATTATGCCACTTCAACCGCTCATACTACTTATGGTTGCATTGGTGTTAAAGTATGGATTTGTCGTGGTGAAATTTTAGAAACCGGCAACTTTTACGAAAGCGCTAAAGATCGTCGAGAAGCGGAACAAGAAGCGGTTCCTCCTCGGTCAAAACGCGGTCAGACAGATGAAAGAAGAAGAAAACGTCCGCGGGGACGGATTCGTCGGAAAACAGACCATAGAGGAAAAGACGAGAAGGCAGCTCCTCCAAGAGGTCGTCGTCCCGATAGAAACACCAGGCCGGAAAATGCCCAAAGAGTTTCGAAGACTAACGATGGAGCAAGTAAACAAAATTTTCAAGGTAAACCAGAAAAGAAAGAGCAACCGCAAGCCAAAGCGGTAAAGCAACCTAAAGAAAAAACTTTGAATAAACAGAATAATACGAAATCTGATTCGTCAGGCCCTTCTGGTAAATCAGAAGCATAATGTTGAGGATTGGGAGATAAGATAGATGTTAATGCCTAAAAAGACCAAATTTAGAAAAGCTCAGCGGGGTCGCATGCGAGGTAAAGCAAAAGGCGGAACGGCAGTTAGTTTCGGTGAGTTTGGTCTTAAATCTTTAGAACCATGCTGGTTGACTAACAGGCAAATTGAAGCCGCGCGTGTGGCTATGACTCGTTACATCAAGCGCGGTGGTAAAATATGGATTCGTATATTCCCCGATAAACCGGTAACCAAAAAACCGGCAGAAACAAGAATGGGTAAAGGTAAAGGTGCCCCCGAATATTGGGTGGCGGTTATCAAGCCCGGTCGTGTTCTGTTTGAAATTGAAGGCGTTGCCGAGAATATGGCTCGGGAAGCTCTGCGGTTGGCAGCTAATAAATTGCCTATGAGAACGAAGTTTGTTACTCGTTTTGATACGGGAGGAGTTTAATTGTGTTAAAGGTTCAAACATTAAGAGAAATGACCCGCGATGAACTTCTTCAGAAAAAACAAGATTTGTTGGATGAACAGTTTAATCTGAATATGAGAAGATCTCTTAAAGCCCTTGACAATCCTTTGCGTTTAAGGCAAATTCGTCGGGAGTTAGCTAAGATTATGACAATTTTGCACGAGGATGAGTTGGGGCTCAGAAAATTAGCGGAAAGCAGCACTTCCATTTTGTCTAATGCCGACAACAAAAGCAAAAGTGAAGATAATAAGGCATAATGGAGTTATAGAATGATAGAAAAAAGAAAAAGAAATTTAAAGAAAGTTCGTGTGGGAACGGTTGTTTCGGATAAAATGGATAAAAGTATTGTGGTGCGAATCGACCGGAAAATGCGCCATCCTTTATATGAAAAGATATTTCGTACTTTCTCCAAACTTTATGCTCATGATGAAAAGAATGAAGCCAAGGTTGGTGATGTCGTTCGCGTGATGGAAACGAGACCTCTTTCAAAGAAAAAACGATGGCGGTTGGTAGAAATTGTGGAAAGAATCAAGTAGCCTCTTGAGGAGAATTTAGAAGGTGATTCAAGAATATACTGAACTATCGGTGGCGGACAACTCAGGCGCCAAAAAGGTTATGTGTTTTCGTATCCTTGGTAGTCGTAAGAAATATGCCAGTGTGGGTGATATCATTGTCGTGACGGTAAAGGAAGCTATTCCGGGTGGTACCGTGAAAAAATCGGAAGTTTGTAAAGCGGTGGTGGTAAGAACCAAAGCCGGTTTACAGCGTAAAGATGGTTCCGTAATACGTTTTTCTGATAATGCCGCCGTTATTATCAATGAACAAAGAGAACCTCGCGGTACTCGTATCTTCGGTCCTGTTGCCCGCGAGTTAAGAGAAAAACAATTTATGAAAATTGTATCCCTGGCACCTGAGGTGTTGTAGGAGAGAATGATTAATATGAGAGTTAGAAAAGGTGATATCGTTTACGTTCGTATCGGACAGTATAAAGGGAAAACCGGAAAAGTATTATTCGTGGATACTAAAAAACAGACGGTAATAATACAGGGTATTAATATGAGAAAGCGTCATCAAAAACCATCTCAAAAAAACCCTCAAGGCGGTGTAATTACGATGGAGGCTCCTGTCCATATCAGTAATATTGCTCTTTATAGCTCTACTCTTTCGGGACCGACGAAAGTATCTACCAAAATTATTCATGAAGGTACCAAGGCAACCAAAGTTAGGATTTGCCGAAAAACGGGAGAACAGATTTAAGGATCGAGTGTTATGGCAAGATTGAAAGATAAATATTTAAAGGAAATTCAACCGAAACTGATGAAGGAAAATCATTACTCTTCGGTTATGGAAGTTCCCCAAATAACTAAAGTTATTGTAAATATCGGGGTGGGAGAATCTATTCAGAACCAAAAACTCCTTGATGCGGCGGTTAACGATTTAACTCTTATAACGGGAAGGAAACCATTTATTACCCGTGCTAAAAAGTCAATCTCCAATTTTAAACTGCGTCAAGGAATGCCCATCGGTTGTGCTGTTACTTTGAGACGGGAAACCATGTATGAGTTTTTGGATCGTTTGATTAATGTGGCTATTCCTCGTGTTCGTGATTTTCGAGGTATAAATCCCAAATCTTTTGATGGACGAGGAAATTACAATCTGGGTTTGAAAGAACAACTTATCTTCCCAGAGATAGATTATGATAAAGTTGATAAAATTCGTGGCATGAATATAACTATAGTAACTACCGCTAAAAATGATGAGGAAGCTCGTCAGTTACTAACGGAGTTTGGCATGCCTTTCCGTAAGTAGGAGTCCCATGGCTAAGAAGTGTCTTGTTGAAAAACAAAAACGTAAACCGAAATATAAGGTGCGCGCATACAGTCGTTGTCGGCGCTGTGGTCGCCCCAGAGCCTATATCCGCCGTTTTGGATTGTGCCGTATTTGTTTTAGAGAAATGGCTTTATCCGGTGAAATTCCCGGTATAGTAAAAGCCAGTTGGTAAATATGAAAGTTTTGGAGTTATAAAAAATAATGAGTATGACTGACCCTATTGCTGATTTGTTGACGAGGTTAAGGAACGCCTCCAAAGCAAAGAAAAATGCCGTTGATATCCCGGCTTCCAACATCAAGCGGGAAATTATCCGTATTTTGATGGAACATAAGTATGTCAATGATATGATTGAATTGCCCGATAACAAGCAGGGTATCTTACGGGTCTATCTCCGATACAACCGTGATGACAAAACAGTCTTTAAAGGTCTCAAGCGTATTTCCCGCCCTGGTTTGCGTAAGTATTATGACGCCCAAAAAGTCGGTTCCACTACTCATCATATGCGGGGTTTGATGGTTGTCTCCACCTCACAAGGTGTCATGACTAATTTTGAAGCTGCTAAAAAGGGTATTGGCGGAGAATTGATTTGCCGGTTTTGGTAAAGAAAGGATTATAGTATGTCACGTGTAGGTAAACAGCCGATTTTAATTCCCGATAAAACCAAAGTGGAAATCAAAAATGATTTGGTAACCGTAACGGGACCCAAAGGGACTCTTGCGCTGGAAAAAAATCCCGGTATTGGTGTCGTCATTGAAAATAAGCAGATTGTCATAAGTCGTTCTTCTGATATCAAAAAGTATCGTGCTTTACATGGTTTAACTCGTGCTCTGTTGAATAATATGGTAATAGGAGTGACGGAAGGTTATACCAAAGAACTGAAGATGATTGGTGTCGGGTATCGGGCAGAGATAAAAGGGAAAAATCTTATTATGTATTTGGGGTATTCGCATCCCATCGTTTTATCTCCTCCGGATGATATTAAAATTGAGGTGCTTCCTAAAGAAAGTAAAATTATTATAACCGGTATCGATAAAGAATTGGTAGGTCAGGTTGCTGCCAAAATCAGGTCTTTTCGTAAGCCGGAACCATACAAAGGTAAAGGTGTCAGATATGTTGGTGAATATGTACGGACAAAAGCGGGTAAAACTGCTGGTTAATTTGTAATAATGGTGTGTGAGTAATGGCTGATAAAAATATTGTCAAAGCAAAAAAAGCTCAACGACGTCAGAAAAGGATACGGGGTAAAATTTCTGGTACTCCGGAATGTCCCCGTCTGACCGTTGCTAAGTCGCTCAATAATGTTTTCGCTCAAATTATTGATGATGTTAAAGGAGTAACATTATTGGCGACAGCTACTAATTCAAAAGCTATCAAAGATTCTCTGGAAAAAAGTATGACTAAAACACAAAAAGCTCATCAAGTGGGTTTGGTGATAGCTGAATTAGCTAAAGAAAAAGGAATCACAAAAGTGGTGTTTGATCGCAATAAGTCTCGTTATCATGGTCGTGTCAAAGCTGTTGCTGACGGAGCTCGTGAAGGTGGTCTTAAATTTTAGTTTTGAAAAATATGTTACTTTTGGATATAGAAGAGGTTTAGGTGGCAAGATTTGATGTTGAAAATGTTGAATTTGAAGAACATGTAATTCATGTAAATCGTGTTGCCAAAGTTGTCAAAGGTGGTCGTCGTTTTAGTTTTACGGCTTTGGTGGCTGTTGGCAATAAAAGAGGAAAAGTTGGTGTCGGACACGGTAAAGCGCCGGAAGTTTCCGATGCTATTCGTAAAGCCAGTGAAAGTGCTAAAAAAGATATGAATCAAATTAATTTGATTAGTGGCACTATCCCTCATCGAATTAACGGAAAGTTTGGTGCTACAACAGTGATGATGCGTCCCGCTTCTCCCGGTACCGGTGTTATCGCCGGCGGAGCCGTTCGTATTATTTTGGAATCTGTGGGAGTGCAGGATGTACTCACAAAAGTTCTGGGGAGCAGAAATCCTAACAATGTTGTTAAAGCTACTTTAAACGGGCTTTTAGAACTTCAAACCCCGGAACAGGAAATAAAATTTCGTGAAGAAGGATAACGACCCTTTTTTGTTGATACAGGTGAAAAAATGGGAAAAATTAAAATAACACAGATAAAAAGTACCATCAACCGTAAGGAACCTCAAAAACGCACTATTAAGGCTTTGGGTTTGGGGAAAATACGGAAAAGTGTGGTTCATAACGATACTCCTCAGATTCGCGGGATGATTGATGCGGTGAAGCATTTGATTACCGTGGAAGAGGTTGAATAAAAATTCTTGAGGTCATAGATATGGAACTTCATACGTTGAAACCTTCCGATGGTTCGAAGAAAAAGCGTAAAAGACTGGGACGTGGAACCGGTAGTGGTTGGGGTAAAACTTCCGGTCGTGGTCATAAAGGCGCCCGGTCGCGAAGCGGTTTTAAACGCAAAAGGGGTCATGAAGGCGGACAGATGCCTTTGAGTCGCCGAGTCCCCAAACGTGGTTTTACCAATATATTTAAAAAAGAGTTTCAGTTGGTTAATCTGACTGCTTTTGCCAAATGTCAGGCAGATGAAATTAATAGTAAGATTTTGAAAGACGCCGGTATTATTAAAAAACTTGATGTCCCCGTTAAAATACTTGGTATGGGGAATGTTGATAAAGCTTATATGGTAAAAGCTCAAGCTTTCTCGAAATCCGCAAAGGAGAAAATTGAAGCTGCTGGAGGAAAAACTGAGGTGCTTAAGTGATAGAGTCTTTTAAATCAGTTTTTAAAATTGAAGAGCTAAGAAAGAAGATTTTATTTACTTTAGCTCTTTTGGTTGTTTATCGTATAGGGGGACATATCCCCACTCCCGGTGTGGATGGTAGTATTTTAGCGGCGGCACTGTCTTCCAATTCAATCTTTGGTCTCATTGATCTTTTTGCCGGTGGTGCTTTTGCCAAAGCTACCATTTTTGCTTTGGGTATTATGCCTTATATCTCCGCCTCGATTATGTTACAATTGTTGGGTGCGGTGGTACCTTATTTACAAAGGTTGCAGCGTGAGGGCGAAGAAGGAAGGCGTAAGATTACTCAGTATACCCGTTATTTGACGGTTCTTATCGCTGCTTTACAGGCTTGGGGAACCGCCGGATTCTTGACTACTATTAATCTTAATGGGGTCTCTGCGGTTCATATGAGAACCGCGGCATTTATACCTCTTACTATTTTGACTTTCACCGCCGGTTGTATTTTTATCATGTGGCTTGGGGAACAAATTACTGATAGAGGTATTGGTAACGGTATTTCCTTGATAATTTTTATCGGTATCATTGCTCGTTTTCCCGATGCTGTTATTCAGGAAACGCAAATGGTTTTTTATGGTAGCCGTTCTTTGCTTTTAGAGCTGGGGATGGTGGTAATGATGATTGCCGTTATCGCCGCTGTTATCTTGGTCACCAGAGCTCAGCGCAAAGTGCCGGTTCAATATCCTCGAAAAGTTGTTGGTAGGAAAGTATACGGAGGCGCAACCACTTTTATTCCTCTTTCGGTCAATTCTGCTGGTGTTATTCCGATTATCTTTGCTCAATCAATAATGTTTTTACCTTCTACGGTGGCTCAGCTATTTCCTAATACCGATTGGATTCAAAATCTTGTTTCCAACACTTTAATTCCGGGAGGATTGTGGTATTCTCTTATCTATGCTTTAATTATTATCTTTTTCGGATATTTTTATACGGCCATCGTATTTAACCCGGTAGAGATTGCCGATAATATGCGTCGTAATGGCGGTTATATCCCCGGTATAAGACCGGGTAAAAATACGGCCGACTATATTGAAAAAATTCTTACTCGCATAACTTTGCCGGGGGCACTCTTTTTTGCCGCCATTGCCGTATTACCTTGGGTGTTAATTTCCAAAGCCAACGTTAATTTCTTCTTTGGTGGTACCGGCCTTTTGATTGTTGTCGGGGTGGCTTTGGATACTTTGCAACAAATTGAATCTCATTTGATTATGCGTCATTATGATGGCTTTATGAAAAAAGGTAAAATTCGTGGAAGGTCAATGTAGCGATGAACTTGGTCTTTTTAGGTCCTCCGGGAAGCGGTAAAGGAACGCAAGCGGTTAAGCTTACAAAGGAAAAAGGTTTGACTCATTTGTCCACCGGTGATTTACTTCGGGCAGCGATTAAAAATGGTTCGGAACTGGGGAAAAAAGCCGAAGGTTATATGAAAAAAGGTGAATTAGTGCCTGATGAGTTGATCGTGGGGTTAATTGAGAATGAAATTACCGGTAATGAGATTCTCAATGGCTTTATCCTTGATGGGTTTCCACGAACTATCAATCAAGCTGAAAAACTTAAAGAGATGCTTGCTAATAATAAAGTAGTTTTAGACAAATCTATTTTATTCGATATCGATGATGATGAAATTGTAAAACGTCTTTCCGGTCGCTGGTATTGTCCCAAATGTAATGCCAGTTACAATTATCCGGCTAAAATGCCCAAAGTAGAAGGACATTGTGATTTTGATAACGCACAATTAAAACGACGTCCTGATGATAAAGAAGATGTAGTGAGAAACAGGCTCGAAATTTATAAAAGGCAGACGAAACCGCTTGAAGATTATTATCGTAAAGAATCTATTTTAGTGGCCATAGATGCCAAACAGAGTCCCGATGAAGTATTTCAGTCCTTGATAAACTTATTAAATGGGTTGAATTAAATTATCGTGATTACTTTAAAGACTAAAGATGAAATAGAAATTATGCGCCAAGCAGGAAGAATCGTTGCGGAAACATTGACCATGGTGGGAGAAAATATAAAACCGGGGATAACCACCTTGGAACTCGACCGTATGGTGGAAGAATTTATTCTTTCCCAAAATGCTATTCCCGCTTTCAAGAATTATCATGGATATCCGGCTTCCGCATGTATTTCTATAAATGAAGAAGTAGTTCACGGAATTCCCGGAAAACGAGAGGTTAAGGAAGGCGATATCGTCTCTGTTGATGTGGGCTCGATTTATGAAAATTTTTATGGAGATTCTGCTCGGACATTTGCCGTTGGTGAAATTTCTAAAGAAAAAGCCCAATTAATGGAAATTACACAAAAATGTTTAATGGCTGGTATTGACAAAGCCAGAAATGGTAATAAATTAGGGCAGATATCGGCTGCCGTTCAGCAGATAGCTGATGAACACGGGTATGGGGTCGTGCGTCAATTGGTCGGTCATGGTATTGGACGAAAATTGCATGAAGACCCGCAAGTACCCAATTATGGTACGGGCGATGAAGGACCAATTTTAAAGTCTGGGATGGTCATTGCCATTGAACCCATGATTAATATGGGCACTTATGAAGTAAAGGCAATGCCCGATGGGTGGACTTTTGTTACCGCTGATGGTTTGCCCTCGGCACATTTTGAACATACCGTTGTGATTACAGAAAACGAAGCGGATATTTTGACAATGGTTTAAGGAGTTTATGACTAAAGAAGAAACTATTCAAGTGGAAGGTAAGGTAGTGGAAACACTGCCCAATGCTATGTTTAAAGTGGAACTAAATAACGGCCATATTGTTTTAGCTCATATTTCAGGAAAGATGCGGATGCATTTTATAAAAATATTACCCGGTGATAGAGTTACCTTGGAACTGTCGCCGTATGATTTAAGTCGTGGACGTATAACTTATAGATATAAATAATTTTATTCGGATACTATTATGAAAGTTAAGTCAGCTATTAAGAAACGTTGTGAACACTGTAAGATAATTAAACGCAAAGGCGTTTTGAGGGTTATCTGTTCTAAAAACCCCAGTCACAAACAACGTCAAGGTTAGAAGATAACATTTATTTAAAATAAAGGAGAAACCATTGGCTCGTATTGCCGGTGTAGATTTACCTAAAGAAAAAAGAATAGAGGTCGGTTTAACATATATTTTTGGTATCGGACCTTACCGTGCTCAACAAATATTGAGAAAAACCGGTGTTAATCCGGATACCCGTGTAAATAAACTGACCGATGAAGATGTGGCAAAATTGCGTAATGTCATTGAGAATGATTATACCGTCGAGGGTGCTCTCCGGGGACAGATTTCAATGAACATTAAACGTTTAATTGATATTGGTTCCTATCGTGGTTTACGTCATCGCAGAGGGTTACCGGTTCGTGGACAACGCTCTAAGACTAACGCTCGCACACGCAAAGGACCACGACGTCAGATTGGTGGTTTGAAGAAAAGACCGCCGGGGAAAAAGTAATTCCATTTATAGAGGTGATTAAGTGGCTGATCCAAAGAAAAAATCAAGAAAAAAGAAATCACGTAAAGTTGAAGCTAACGGTATTGTTCATATTAAAGCCAGTTTTAATAATACGATAATAACTATTACCGATATTTCCGGAAAAGCTATATCATGGGGAACCGCCGGTAAAGTTGGTTTTAAAGGTTCTAAAAAGTCTACCCCTTTTGCCGCTCAATTGGCTGCCAGCGGAGCGGCGAAAGAAGCGATGGGGATGGGACTGAGAAAAGTCGAGGTTTGGGTAAAAGGACCGGGTTCTGGCCGTGAAGCGGCGATTCGTTCTTTGTCGGCTGCCGGTCTTGAGATAACGGTGATTAAAGATGTTACCCCCATTCCGCATAACGGTTGTCGTCCCCCGAAACGTCGACGGGTATAAGTTAAAAGGTTATGTTGAAAAAAAATGTTGTGAATATAAGGAGTTTAAATGGCTCGATATTGTGAGGCTAATTGCAAACTATGCCGCCGTGAAGGAGAAAAACTCTTTTTAAAGGGTGCTCGGTGTTATACCGAAAAATGTGCTCTGGAAAGAAGAAAATATGCACCCGGACAACACGGTCAACGTTTACGTCGGAAAGTTTCCGCTTATGGTTTGCAGTTACGTGAAAAACAAAAAATACGTCGTACTTACGGTTTAATGGAAAAGCAATTCCATAATTATTTCAAAAAAGCTGACCAAAAAACCGGTATTACGGGTGAGAATTTAATACAAATGTTGGAAACCAGATTGGATAATATGGTTTATAGGTTAGGTTTTGCTCCTTCTCGTAAATCCGCCCGTCAGTTGGTAAGACATCGTCATGTGACTGTAAATAATCGCATTGTGGATATTCCTTCTTTTCAGGTAAAACCAAAACAGGTGATTAAGATTAAAGAGAAATCCAAAAATCTGGATTTGATTCATGCTGCCTTGAAAGAAGTTGGTCGCGGTGAAGAACTCCCGTGGCTTAGATTAAATAAAGCCGCTTTAGAGGGTGAGCTGTTGGAAGTTCCCAAACGTTCGGAAATTCCATTGACAGCAAACGAACAATTAGTGGTAGAACTTTAT
Organism: FCB group bacterium; assembly: GCA_013151855.1. GTDB lineage: Bacteria > Zixibacteria > MSB-5A5 > GN15 > FEB-12 > JAADHM01. Next base: position 14,410 of record JAADHM010000042.1, read on the forward strand.
TCCAAGTAATACTCTTGGGAGGAATTAAATAAATATGAAATGGAAGCCATTAACAATGCCGAAAGAGGTTGTCAACGATCAATCTTCGGCTACGGAAAACTATTCTCGTTTTATTATTGAACCGCTCGAGAGAGGGTATGGAACCACTCTTGGAAATAGCTTACGACGGATTCTGCTCTCTTCAATTCAGGGAGCGGCTGTTGTTTCTATGCGTATCAAAGGATGTATGCATGAATTCTCGACAATTCCGGGTGTTTATGAAGATGTAACCAATATTGTTTTGAATGTAAAAAATCTCCGTATCCGTATGCATGCCGATGAAATGAAAACTCTTCGTTTGACTGCCAATACAAGAGGAAAACTTACCGCCGGAATGTTTGAAGGTGATCCGGATATTGAAATTTTAAATTCCGATTTACATATCTGTGAACTGACCGACGATATCGAGTTTGAAATGGAAATCGATATTGATTCCGGACGCAGCTACAATATTGCCGAACAAAATAAACGTCCCGACGCTCCGGTGGGAACGATTTTTATCGATTCTTTATTCTCGCCGGTAATTAAAGTTTCCTATAATATTGAAAATACCCGCGTAGGACAAAAAACGGATTATGATCGTTTGATTATGGAAATTACCACCGATGGAGCTATTACTCCCGAGGACGCTTTGAGTTATGCTGCGAAACTATTGAAAGATCATCTGCAATTGTTCATTCATCTTGATGAAGAGATTATGGTGGAAGAAGAACCTGAAGTCGATGAAGAAGTAGTGCGAATACGTAATCTTTTGAATATGCGTGTCGATGAGCTGGAGCTTTCGGTCCGTTCTTCCAACTGTCTTAGAGCGGCCAACATACAAACGATTAAAGACTTAGTTACCAAAACGGAAAGCGAAATGCTTAAATACCGTAATTTCGGTCGTAAGTCACTGAATGAAATAAGCTCAATTTTAGATGAAATGGATCTGTCTTTTGGGATGGATATTTCAAAATATATGGAACCTCAGAAAAGTTAACACCAAGTGAGTAGAAAATGGGACATCGAGATAAAGTAAAAAAATTAGGACGCACCCGTTCACACCGTGAAGCTATGTTGGCTAATATGGCTATGTCGTTGTTTACCCATCGGGTAATAAAAACGACCGATGCCAAAGCAAAAGCGTTAAAACCATTGGTTGACCGCTTAATTACTACGGCCAAAAAAGATACTTTACACGCTAAACGGCAAGTCGCTAAAACAGTAAACAATAAAGTTGTTTTCAAAAAATTGTTTTCTGAAATTGTACCTCAATTTTCAGAGAGAACATCCGGTTTTGCCCGGGTAGTCAAACTTGGTGTCCGACGAGGAGACGGGGCGCCTATTTCTGTGGTGGAACTTCTCACGGAAAAGCCAAAGGAGACTACCGAAAAGGGTAAAAAAGGTAAAAAATCCAAAAAGAAAACTACCGGTAGTGGCGCTAAATCGAAAAGCTCCAAAAAAGAAACTTTTGGAGATACCAAAAAGAAAACAGAAACGAAAGCGAAAACTGCTGTTCATAAAACCACTACCCCGGGTACTAAAAATAAATAATTCAGAGAATATCATATTTTAAACCCGCTGTATTTTTCAGCGGGTTTTTTTGTTTAAGATATATTTTGTAAAATGTTATATCGGATTACTAAAATATTTAACATTGACGTGAACCGAAAAGATATATATTTTTTTTCGATTTCCAAACTCTGGAGAAAAATATTTTGGTATAAAATAAATTAATGTAGTATAACTAAATTAGTTGAATATAAAACTATTGAGGTGATGATATGAATTTGAATAATTATACACAGCGTTCCATTGATGCTATCAACTATGCTCAACAAATGGCGGAAACCGAGTCGCATCCGCAAATAACACCGGAGCATCTTTTGATTGCTTTGTTGCAACAAGAAGATGGATTGGTAAGCCAAATAGTCAAAAAGCTGGAGGTTGATTATGGTAATCTTTTACAAGAAGTTGAGCAATCTCTGAAAGCTTTGCCACACCAGTCAGGTGGGCAAATATATGCTTCAAGAGAGTTTTCTCAAGTTATCGCGCAAGCGGAAAAAGAATTAAAAAATTTTAAAGATGAATTTGTTTCCGTAGAGCATCTTTTCCTGGCTTTATTGGATGTAAAAAGTAAGGCTCAAGAGATATTGAAAGCCCATGGAATCAATCGTCAAAAGGTGTTAAAGGTTTTAAGTAATATCAGAGGAAGCAAAAGAGTTACCGATGATAACCCGGAATCGAAATATGCGGTGCTGGATAAATATTCCCGTGATTTGACCAAACTGGCGCGGGAGGGTAAACTCGACCCGGTCATCGGTCGCGAAGAAGAAATCCGTCGAGTAATTAAAATTTTGTCTCGTCGTACTAAAAATAATCCTGTTTTGATTGGTGAACCGGGTACGGGAAAAACAGCCATAGTCGAAGGATTGGCACAAAAAATAGCTTATAACGAAGTTCCCAATACGCTCAAAGACCGTCAACTGGTGGCTCTTGATTTAGGTGCTCTTATTGCCGGTTCCAAGTTTCGCGGCGAATTTGAGGAGCGTCTCAAAGCTATTCTCAAAGAAGTGGAAGAAGCGGAAGGCAAGATTATCTTGTTTATTGACGAAATGCACACTCTTGTCGGAGCGGGTGCGGTGGGAGGCTCTATGGATGCTTCCAATATGTTGAAACCGGCTTTGGCGCGAGGTGAAATTCGTTTTGTCGGTGCCACCACTTTGGACGAATATCGTCTTCATATCGAAAAAGATGCCGCTTTGGAACGCCGTTTCGCTCCCGTTATGGTGGAACCTCCCTCGGTGGAGGAGACCGTTTCTATCCTTAGGGGATTAAGGGAACGATATGAGAACTTTCATGGTATCAAAATTTCCGATGGTGCTATTGTGGCGGCGGCAAAATTATCCGACCGCTATATCGCCGATAGATTTTTGCCTGATAAGGCTATTGACCTTATCGATGAAGCGGCGGCGGAACTACGTATTTCCATCGATTCTATGCCCGAAGAACTGGACGATATTGAAAAACGTATCCGTCAGTTGGAGATTGAAAAAGAAGGGGTGAAAAGGGAAAAGGATGCCAAAGAACGCCTGAAGCCCATCGAGGAAGAACTGTCCGACCTGTATGCCAAACGGGAAGACCTTCGCACGCAATGGAAAAAGGAAAAGGAGACGGTCGAGGCTATCCATAATTTAAAGGTAGAAATCGAGCAGTTAAAACATAAAGCCGAAGAAGCCGAACGCAACGCCGATTACGAACTGGCGGCTAAAATTAAATATGGTGATATGGCCGAAGCGAAGAAAAAACTCGAGCTTTTAACTCATTCTTTAACCGTTATCCAAGAAAAAAGACAGCTGTTAAAAGAGGTAGTCGATGCCGATGATATCGCTGAAATTGTGGCGAAATGGACCGGAATTCCGGTAACGAGATTGACCGAAACCGAATCGGAAAAACTTCTGCGTTTGGAAAGTGAATTACACCGGCGGGTAATAGGTCAAAATGAAGCGGTCGAAGCTGTGGCCAATGCCGTGCGTCAATCACGAGCGGGATTATCTGACCCGAATCGTCCTATCGGTTCTTTTATCTTTTTAGGTCCTACGGGAGTGGGCAAGACAGAATTAGCCCGTGCTTTGGCAGAGTTTCTTTATGGCACGGAAGAGGCTATTATTAGAATTGATATGTCCGAATATATGGAAAAGCATTCCGTGTCTCGTTTGATTGGAGCTCCTCCCGGTTATGTCGGGTACGACGAAGGAGGGCAATTGACCGAAGCGGTTCGAAGGAGGCCTTATGCGGTGGTGCTTCTCGATGAAATTGAAAAAGCTCATCAGGATGTTTTTAATATTTTGCTTCAAGTTCTCGATGATGGCCGCTTAACCGATAACAAAGGACGGACGGTGTCTTTTAAAAATACTATTCTTATTATGACTTCCAATATCGCCGCTGATTACATCCTCAAAGAATCGGAAGGTATCAGTGAAACCAACCGTGAGATTATTTATGAGAACATCAAAAGGTCGGTTTTGGCTACACTCAGACAGACGATGCGACCGGAATTTCTTAATCGTATCGATGAAATCATTGTCTTTTCTTCGTTAACGGAAGACGAGATAAATAAAATTGTGGAATTGCAGTTAAATCATTTGCGTGATCTTCTTAATCAACAGAATATTTCTCTTGAAGTAACTAAGGAAGCGATAAAGTTTATAGCTGCTAACGCCTATGAACCCACTTTTGGTGCTCGACCCATCAAGCGCTATATCAATAAACATTTATCTCAACTGGTGGCGAAAATGATTCTTGATGGTGAGTTAAAAACAGGACAGAAACTGAAAATTGATTTTTCCGATAAGAAACTTCAGCTTATTGCTGAAGATATAAACGAAGTAAACGTTGAATAATTAATTTCTCTCAGCAATATTTTTAATAATTATATCTACTTTTGGCAGACGGAATGTGTTTGTTATGAAGCATCATGCCGTTTCAGTGTGAAGTGTTGTGGATTTTATTCAATAATATATTATTTTTGATATAATTTGTAACTTCCCATAAACTTTTCCGTATAATCAATAAAACAACGGCTTATTTGTAACCGTTATTTTGTTGGTGTGTTTATTTGTTCAAATAAAAAACTCAGTGAGGGTAGTAGGGATTCTCAATTTCTATTTAAAGTTCTATTTAAGGGAGAGGTAATGAAATCTTTTTTTTATCTGATCATATTTAGTGGGTTTATGTTTTTTTTATGGAGTAGTAGTTCTTTTTCTGAGGAAGTTGCCAAACCATCGGATAGTTTGATAGCCAATGCTCCCAAGATATATTTCGATTGCCGTTTCTGTGATTTTGATTACCTGAGGCGCGAGATAACTTTTGTTAACTTTGTCCGCGACCGTAAACTGGCAGATATTCATATTATTGTTACCAAAAGAGGAACCGGTAGCGGTGGCGATGAATTTACCGTTGAATTTATCGGCCAAAAGAGATTCGATAATATGATCGATACTTTGAAAGTAACAACTTTGGAATCCGAATCCGATGACCAGATAAGGAAAGCTTTGACTCGCATTTTTAAACAAGGATTGATACGCTATGTGGCCAAGACACCGATTGCCAATGACATCTCAATCGCTTATTCCCAACCGGCTCAAGCACAAGAAGTGAAAGATAAATGGAACTACTGGGTTTTTAAAACCGAACTTAATAGCTGGATAAACGGCGAAAAATCTTCCCGGTCTTTTAATCTCTGGGGAGATTTTTCAGCCAGTAGAGTTACAGAAGCCTTAAAATTAAATTTTGGACTTTCCGGTTCTTATAATGAGGATAAATATGATTATGAAGATTATAAAACTTTAAGCATTAGGAGGTATAAAAGGGGGTATGGCAATGTTATCTTCAGCCTAAATACCCACTGGTCTACGGGGTTGTTTTATTCTATTTCTTCATCATCATTTAGTAATATTAAAATACGAACATCTTTGTCACCTGCTATTGAATACAATTTTTTCCCTTATAGCGAATCGAGTCAAAAACAATTTACCATTGATTATTATGTTGAAGAAGAATATGTTAAATATGAGGAGGTGACTATGTTCGACAAAACTGAGGAGTGGTTGACATCGGGAAATTTGCAAACTTCCTTGGATTTGATTCAACCGTGGGGTTCGATAAGTATGTCGCTCAATGGTTCTCATTATTTTTATGATTTCAAAAAAAATAGATTACAGCTATATGGAAATGTTTCTTTAAATATCGTTAAAGGATTTTCTTTTAACATTCGTGGCAATGTTTCTCGTATTCATGATCAGCTATCTCTTAGAAAGGGAGAAGCCAATCAAGAAGAAGTACTTTTAAAACAAAGAGAACTCGCTACCAGTTATTCTTATTGGACTTCTGTCGGAATCAGCTATACCTTCGGTTCTATTTACAACAATGTCGTCAACCCTCGTTTTGGAGACTAAATATTTTCTTATAATATCTATCAATTTGTACTTATCTGAACTTTGAAGTGTTGCAAACAAGCGGTAAATATTTTCTCCGCCAAGAAGCGAGGAATAGCCGGGGAAATATCCAAATCAAAGATGAGAACTTCATCATCCCCATAATAGTACGCCATCATCACATTGGGGATAAATCTGGTGGTGTCATTGAGATATATGGTTTTGAGCTGGTCACCGTTTTGATTATTCAGTGGTGCCACATTAGAAATAGAGAGATTTCCACCATAATGTTTTCGAAGAGAGGTGGTGTCGTTTTCAATTAGTTGTTCGATATCGAAATTCTTTTTCTTTGCTATTTTGTATATATTGACGCCAATGATAATCGATGCCGAATCATAATCCTCGCTGTCGGGGATAAAAGCAAAAGAATAGCCATCTTGTGACCCTTCGTCGATAATCATTTTGAAATTATCGGGAGGGCGAATTATATAATTATGGTTTTCACCTTCGTA
>JAADHM010000126.1 GCA_013151855.1 FCB group bacterium
AGATGGTTATTTGATTCGGGTTCCTTCAAAGAAAGACCGAAGAATAATTCTGATACAACTAACCGAGAAAGATAAGGCTTTGCAAAAGGTGTACGTGCAAATCTCAAAAGAAATGACAAAACTATTCTATAAAGGGTTTACCTCTCGGGAAATTGATGAGTTCGAGCAGTACTTGAGAAGAATCTTGGATAACCTCACAATATCTAAATCAAATAGAAAGAGGTAACAGAAGGGGGAAGGATGTTAGGCCTCCCGACTTTTTTATAATGACCGGTAAAAATTATTACCTGTCTTTTTGATTGGTATACAAAAAAACCCGCCTGATGGGGGCGGGTTTTTTGGTCTATTCGTTATAACCTACAAATTGCTGTTGCCAACCGGTACGTTGGAAAATTCGTACCATGGGAACTTCCGGAGGGAGATTGGCGGGGTCATCTAAAGCAGTATCATAAGACCAGTCACGAATCGGCGGTGAATAATAAGAACCGTTCCAAGTGCTATTGGCTTGTTGCGAATACCATAGACAAACCATAGAACCCGTCCAAGTGAACTTTTTACCCGACCATACTTCCAGAAAACGAGGAAGGTTTTCAAAACCGCCATTATAATTGGAGGAAGTGGTTTCAATATTACCCGTCATAACGGAAGCGTTTACCGTCGTTGGTACGGCATAACGGTTATATTTTGAGCCGCTACTTTGGCTGTCATCCCAAGCGCTGGAAAGGAAAGAAACAGCATCGGCCATAATTGATGCCGGTTTTTTGTTAACGGAATTGAAATCGCCATGGGTGTAAACGGGGTTTTTGCTGGCAATGGTTAAGGGAGCATCTAATTCTTGAGCATTGTTAATGCGTAAAGCGGGGAAATCACCATTGTTATCGGCAAAATATATGACTCCGTTGGAAGGGGCATAACCGTTGTCATATAATTTTTCAACATCAAACTCGGTGACATCAACCCATTTTTTGTCTCGTCCATCGTAAAATTTATTATTAATTTTATTAATTATCCCTTTACTGGTCATATCGGCCGTGACATTGTTCCAAACACCGCCCACTTTTTGATAAGCCTGACCGTTGATAATTTTTAAAGTGGCTTTATTTTCATAGGAGTCGGGATTCCCCGTAGCTCTTTCAATCAATTTGTGAGGGTCACCGCTGGCACCGTTTAAAGGAACTTCCAAACGACCCTGACCATGGGTGGAATCTTGAACACGTCCGTTCCAACGTGCTATCGAGGAATCATACCAATAAGAATCGTAGGCATCCAGCCAACCACTGCCATCTTTCATGGATACATAATTGCCGTTGCCGTCTTTGATAAGAACATCACCGCTGGACACTCCTCCGGCCCCCTTGCGGCCATGATAAATATTGCCCGAGGCGGTGACATAACTGTCCATTTTTAATTTACTACCGGCTTGAAGCCACATATTACCATTGGAATGCACTCGTCCGATAAGATTCATATCCGGACCGGGAGCAATTTCCAAATCGTTACCATAAAAAACAGCGAATTGAAAAATGGGGACTAAAGCCATTTCGAAGGTTTGAGAAAGTTCCACTTTACCTTGGTCGAGATGATTGATACCGGTAGACGTAATGGCATACGATTTGACTAAAGCGTGAAGTCCGGCAAGAGTTCCGTTTGACAAAACTCTTTGTACCGCTGCGCCTTGGTCAGTAGTTTTATAGGTAAAAGTGCAATTATTGATGGAATCGGTCCCCGAGGGTAAGTACGATGGCGTGGTTCCGTTACTGTCGATGGAAGAATGCAATTGTGCGGCGGCATCCTCAAGACCGGCTTCGGCAGCGTAAAAGGCTCTGGTCTCTTGGAGCTCATTACCAGTGATGGAGATTTCATCATTGGAGGTGGAGAGCGCCGCTAATCCGATAAGGGTTAACATCGCCACCATAATTAAAGCAATTAAAGTGACAAACCCTTTTTCTGATTTAAAATATTTTTTCTTCATTTTTTACCTTACCTTTATATGCCTATATTGCGTAAATAAACCGACGTAGAAAAAGTTCTATATCGATATGATTGAGTCCCGTCATCGGCTAACTCGGGTGTATTGGAGTGTCCGGTAATACTGATTTGAACCTCGCGAGTGTTTTCGGTAATATCGGGAACATCTAAAAGCTGACCGCTTTTCATACGGTATTTGAATTGAAGGTCACTGATGTTTTCCGCATACACTTGTGGATTTTGTCCTTGTAGTTGCATCATCAATGCGGGATGAGCGGTATCGGTGGTATTATCCACATAGAATTTGATTCTGGTCATGGCCAGAACCAAAGCATTGGCATCATAAGCACGGGAAAGGGAAGCTTCTCTATGTTGAATGTGTAATGCTGCTTGTTGGACTTGGCTGACTTGAAACCATTCTCCCCAAGCGGAGTCGGCATCGTAGATATAGATCCACTGGTCAACATGAAAACAGGAGACATCAGAGCCGCATTTTAATTCAGCCGACGGCTGGGGCATGGGATCTGACAAATAAGTATCACAACCGGAGCTTTGATATAAAATAACGATCGTATCGGGATTGGTATTGTAGGCTTCAATGCCTTCGATGCCCAAAGGTAAATCAAAACCGGCCATGCGAATATTTTTTGACAGTTCATCTATGGAAGCTCGCACGTTTTGTTGGATATCAGAGATATCATCCTGAATCATATAATTTTTATGCTGGACAACATATAGTTTAAAAATGGAAGCGGTAACGACTCCGGTTATGGCTAAGGCAATCATAACTTCGATTAATGAAGTGCCGCCCTTGTTTTTGATTTTGGATATTAATTTATACATAATTTTCTCCTAAACGGAATCGGTTTTTATAAATGCCGCCATACTATCGGTTTTAGAGGAATCTTTGATGTCCTGCCAGGTGACTCTAACCACCACTTTTCTAAGATGGCTGCCGGCAGTTGATACTGTCCAGTTTCTGGAAAAACTGGAAGCGGTATCGGCGCCACTCGATGAAGAGGACAAGTTAGGAACATTGCGCAGTTGTTCGAGTTTATCCTGCATCAATTGGGTGGCAATGGTGGTTTTGTTCGACCAGTCGTTGCCATCAAGGGCTACCATAGCCATATTTAATAAAAGAAGCAAAGACATGCTTAAAATGATAATGGCGATAAGAACCTCTAATATGGTTAATCCGTTTTCATTGGTTACTTTTAATTTTTTCATAAGTATTTTCCTTTATTATGAAAATCTAATCAGTAAACTTTGTGCCGTTCGGAGACAAAATGTTTTAAATCATATTCTATTATGTTAACTTCTTAATAATAAAGGGATTAGGGGAAACGGAATTGTTCTTGCGGAGTAACTGTTGAGATGTAAATAAGCAATTTTTTGTTAATGAAACCAATAAGATATGGGAATTTTCCCATAGAATTAAGTTTTAACGCTAAGACAGAATCAACCCGCCAAGGACTATTCTCTTGAAAGAAATATTTGATTCTGTTATAATAAAAAGTTATTAATGGTCAATATCGAAGGAATCTTTTATATGTCATTAGCTTTAGAAGTAAAAAGCCTAAAATAGGAGCCTATATAATGAAAAATTATAAAATGTATTTGGGCGGCAAATGGGTTGATAGCAAAAACAAAATAAAGGTTTATAATCCCTATAACGATTCTTTGGTTGCCAACGTTGCCGCCGCTTCCCAAAATGATTACACCAAAGCTATTGGAATTGCACACAAAACTTTTCAAAAGACAAGAGAATTGCCTTCTTACAAAAGAGAAAAGGTTTGTCTGCAAATTGCCAACGGATTGGAAAAAGATATTGAGAAATTCACCAAAGCAATGGTTTTGGAATTGGGCAAGGCTTACAAAGATGCTCGGGGCGAAGTGCTGCGGGCTATTGGGGTTTTTCGCGTGGCGGCGGAAGAATCCAAACGCATCGGCGGTGAAATTATGGATCTTGATTGGACTGCCGGATCCGAAAACCGTATGGGGTTGATTCGCCGTTTTCCCGTTGGGGTTATCGGCGGTATTTCTCCTTTTAATTTCCCTTTGAATTTGGTCGCTCACAAAGTAGCGCCGGCGATTGCTTCGGGTAACACTATCGTTTTAAAACCGGCTTCCGCCACGCCTGTTTCGGCTTTGTTGCTGGCGGAATTGATTGATAAAACCGATTATCCCAAGGGGGCGATATCGATTCTACCCGGGG
>JAADHM010000217.1 GCA_013151855.1 FCB group bacterium
ATTTGCTTTATATTTCGCCGATAAATTTATAAGTTTCAACAACTTTTTATTAATATGGAAACCATCAATATTGAGATAGTTTTTGAACAAATCCAGCATTGGTTGTCCCATAAGTCCGCTATATTTGGCGATTTCTCCGATACCGGCCAGTAGTTCCCTATGAGGTAAGGTCATCAAATATTGGGTATCACACCAAACAAACGAAGGCTGCCAAAAAGCTCCGATTAAGTTTTTCCCCGATTTGTGATTTATTCCGGTTTTCCCTCCAATGCCGGCATCGACCATTCCCAGCAAGGTAGTGCTGATAACACCCCATTTAATTCCTCTTAAACAGGTGGCGGCGGCATAGCCAACCAAGTCGCTGGTTACTCCTCCCCCGCATGCCAAAATAAAATCTTCTTTTGAAATCTTATTATCCAAGAGAAAAGAATATATTTTATTAAGCTCTCTTTGACTTTTATTTCTTTCACCGCGACCTATAACTAACGTAGTGACATTAAAATTCTTTTTCAACTCTTTTGATAAGTAGTTCCCATGTAAAGTGTAAAATTGAGGGTCATAAAAAACAAAAAGACGATTCTTGCCGACTATTTTATTCAAAACTGCCGGTAACTTGGAAGTAATATCAGTTCCCAAATGGATATAGTAACTGCATTTGTCGAGGTTTACTTTAATTTTCGGCATAATATTTAATTATCTTTTTGTTTAACTGTGATACGGATTCATTAATACTTTTATCCGAAGTTGAGAAAATTATATTTGCCTGTCGATAATTTTTTATTCTTTTTTGCATAAGTTGGTTTATTCTATCTTTTAATTTTTGTAATGCCGTTTTACCTGATTTATGAGTAAGTCTCAACAAGGGACGATCAGTTTTGTTTTTCATCCTTTGATACAAAACTTTTTGAGAACAACTCAAATAGATAACAACACCACTTTTTTTTACAAGATTCCTAACTTTCCTGCTTTGAAAAGCACCACCTCCGAGAGAAACGACTTTTTGGTGCTTTTTAAAATTAATTATATCGCTAATAGTTCTTTCTTCTAAGCGGCGAAAATGCTTTTCTCCGTATTCGCTGAAAATATTATCTGTTTTCATTTTCAATTTCTTCTCAATAATACTATCGGTGTCATAAAATTTTACCTTTAGCTTGGCAGCCAGTTTTGGCCCGATAGTGGATTTTCCGGAACCGGAAAATCCAATTAAAAAAATATCTTTTTTTATATTCATTATTGATGCGTGAATACGGATTTATAAACTTCCTCTATGGAAACTTTTATTCCTGTCCAAAGATAAAAAGAACGCACCGCTTGTCCTACTAACATAGTAGAACCATCGATAGCGATTAAAGAGTGCTCGTTTGCCATTTGTATAATAATATTGTGATCGTTATAGTTTAAATCATAATATATTTTCCCCGTCAACCAATTAAAATTATCCGGAATAGGTGACTTCTCGGGGAAGTTCCATCCTCCCGCAGGAGTACAATTGACAACAATATCATAACTTATATTACTAATTTGGGAATAATGTTCATAAGTAACAAAGTTTATATTAATATTATTTATTTGTTTTTTTAGGGATTCTTTGAAGTGTGATAGTTTGGTTTCGTCCCGCCCCAAAATATAATAATTTGCTAATTCGTAATCAGTATAAAGACTATAAATAACAGCTTTGGCGGCTCCACCGGCTCCGAAAATGATAGCGTTACCATGTTTCAAGCGGTTGTGATATTTCCTTAAAGGAAGCGAAAAACCATAAGCATCAGTGTTAAATCCGTAAAAATGATTTTCTTTAACCAAAATAGAATTAACGGCATCAAGAGCTTTTGCCACCGGATCAATATCACTTAGATATTCAATAACTTTTCTTTTATAAGGTATCGTTATTGAGAGACCATCAATGTTTTCATTTTTCAATTGGGGAAATTTATCATTAAACTGTGAAGGTGAAAAATCATATAACTCAAAATGCCCGTTTAGATTTTTTATCTTGAAAATACTGTTGAAAATATCCAGTGAGCGTGAATAGGACACGTTATGCCCCACCAATCCGAATATATATTCATCTTTCATTTGGTTATTTTATCCATAAGAACATAAAAATTAGGGCAGGAGATATCGACGACAGAGACATCATCGATGGTGGAAGGTCCCACTAAAAATAAAGCGGCAACTGAAAAAGCCATCGCAATACGATGGTCCCCATAGGATTTAAAATCAGCGCCGTTAAGATCCTTCCCGCCTTCAATAACCAAACCATCTTCCAACAGTCCGCATTTTACTCCCATACGTTCTAAGTTTTCAGTAACAGCGGTTAAACGGTCAGATTCTTTAATACGCAATTCACCAGCATCACGGATAATAGTGGTTCCTTCCGCAAAAGCACTCATTACAGCGATGACGGGAATTTCATCGATTAAAGCTACAGTATTATCTTTGACTATTTTCTTTGATTTTAATTTGCCGCCGGTAATAGACACCGTTCCTCGCGGTTCGCCGGAAATAGTTTGTTTGTCGGTAATTTCTACGGTACATCCGATTGCCTTTAAATAGTTAATAAAGGCGGTGCGGGTGGGGTTTAAGCCCATATTTTCAATGGTTATTTTTTGTTTTGAGATGGCGGCAATGGCCATAAAAAAAGCCGCCGTTGAAATATCGCCCGGAATATCAATTTCTCCGCCTATTATTTTAGCTTGGGCGGAAAGTTTAATTTCTTTTTTGAAATCGGCGGGCATTTTCATTTTCTTTTTTCGGGGATCAATATCATCGACGATTGGTAACGGTTTAATTTCATCAACAGTGATACCGCTGCCAATTTCATTTATCATTCTTTCCGTATGGTCGCGGGTGATAACTTCCTCTTGAATCGTCACCGATGTTGATGATGCCAATCCTGCCAAAAGTAACGCGGATTTAACTTGTGCCGACGCAATGGGCATACGGTATTCGAACGGCAATAGTTTTTTACCAATAATTTTAAGGGGTAGATGATTGTCTTCGGCATAAATCTCCGCCCCCATAGCCGTTAAAGGGTCGATTATGCGCTTCATCGGTCGTCGGGAAAGTGATTCATCACCGGCAAGAATAACTTTTGCATCAGAGCCGGCAATGATGCCCGCCAACAAACGTGCTGTGGTACCGGAATTCCCACAATCTATGATGGTCTCGTCATCAACATTCAATTTATCGGGAGGTGTTAGAATAATTTTATCCGCTGATTCCTCAATGGTAACACCTAAAGTTTCTACTGCCTTTAAAGAAGATTGACAATCTTGATTGTTGGGAAAATTTTTTATGATAATTTTATCTCGAGCCAAAAGAGAAAAAAGAGCAGCTCGGTGAGCAATTGATTTGTCCCCGGGGACAGAGATTTTACCGCCAAATTTTTTCTTGGGATAAATTTCTTTTTTCATGGGCAAGTTCTATCCACAACAGAAGCGATATTGCAAATCTGTTCCATCAATTCGCGAAACATCGGTGGCGTTATTGATTGAGGGCCATCGGACAAAGCATTGGCTGGGTCATGATGAACTTCAATCAGCAAACCATCGGCGCCGGTAGCAATAGCAGCTCGTGAAAGAGGAATAACTTTTTCTTGTCGTCCGGTGCCATGGCTGGGATCGACAATTATGGGAAGATGGCTGGTGCGTTTTACATAGGGAATAGCGGATAAATCCAAGGTGTTACGAGTGTGATCCGCAAAGGTGCGAACACCCCGTTCACATAAAATTATATGGGGATTATCTTCAGCCATGATATATTCGGCCGCCATTAAAAATTCTTCCAGCGTGGCCGACATCCCTCGTTTCAGCAAAATAGGCTTTTTAGTCTTCCCTGCTTTTTTTAACAAGGAGTAATTTTGCATATTGCGGGCACCGATTTGGACAATATCGGTATAATCGGCAACCATATCGATGGTTTCGGTGTCAATCGCTTCCGTAACTATTAATAGCTTATATTTCTCTCGAACTTCCGCTAATATTTTAAGCCCCTCTTCTTTGAGACCTTGAAAACTGTAAGGAGAAGTTCGCGGTTTGTAAGCGCCGCCCCGAAATATTTTTGCGCCCGCTTTGGAAACTTCTTCAGCAATAATCATACTCTGTTC
>JAADHM010000177.1 GCA_013151855.1 FCB group bacterium
TTTCCGTTAAATCATTAATCGAAACCCGTTTGAAATCAAACCGCTGGGTACGGGAAAGAATCGTCTCCGGAACCTTTAACGGTTCGGTTGTGGCAAAAATAAACATAACGTGAGCAGGAGGCTCTTCAAGAGTTTTCAGAAGAGCATCAAAAGCAGGTCCCGAAAGACGGTGGACTTCATCGATAATATATATTCTCTTGTGTCCGCTGGTCGGCAAATAACGCACATTTTCCCGCAAGGTTCTGATATCATCGACACCGGTATTGGAAGCGGCGTCAATTTCAAGAACATCAAGAGAACTCCCTTTGGTAATTTCAATACAAGCGGGACACTTGCCACAGGGTTCCGGAGTAGGACCGTTGACACAGTTAACGGCTTTAGCCAAAATGCGAGCGGTAGTGGTTTTTCCCGTTCCTCGGGGTCCACAAAATAGATAACCGGAACCAAGACGGTTGTTTTTGATGCTGTTTTGCAGTGTTTTCGTCACATGTTCTTGAGCAACAACATCTTCAAATTTCTGCGGACGATATTTTCGCGCCAAGACTAAATAACTCATACGCAAGCAATATAGTAAAAAAGTCGAGATTTCGGAATCATATTTTTTACCTTTACCTAAATTATACCCAATAATATTTAGATATAAAAATAATGCATTTTATTCTAATATTCTATGTATATTACAATAGATTTGATATTAAAATTTGATTAAAAACAACTTGGCGATGATAAATATTGTTATTATTTTAAGAACAAAATGGAAAGCATGGGGCAGTAGCTCAGTTGGGAGAGCGCCACGTTCGCAACGTGGAGGTCGTCGGTTCGATCCCGATCTGCTCCATTTATTAGACCATAATGATTTGTAGATATTGTGCTAGATGGGGAGTTAGCGGTGCCCTGTAACCCGGAATCCGCTATACCGGGATCGAATTCCCACCCGAGGGCTCAACACTGGGAATGTACGGTCTGTTAAGTGGTGTTGAAAGCCGGGTCCGGTACAACAAAAGCCTATAAACCCCGTCAGGACCGGAAGGTAGCAGCGGTAAATAGATACTTTTGTGTGTTGCCGGATAACCCGACCGGAGCTAACTGGCAGAAAGTCTTCTTCGGTGTCGCTCGGAGGTGGGTGCACAAATAATTATTATCAGTAAAACTTATCATCAGATTTAATTCTCAATTAACCACTCGCTTTTTTACCTTTTGTTGCTTGTTTTTGATTGCTTTCCCGTATTAATTATTCCTCAATATGCGTTGGTCTTCTTTTTATCTATTATTACCGGTTCTTTTTTGGGGGTTCTCATATATTGCCATCAAAGTTGTTCTCAAGGAACTGGAACCGGTGGAGATGATTTCCGCTCGGTTTCTTTTGGCTACACCGGTATTATTTTTGATTATTAAATTTAAAAAATTACATATCTGGCCGGTGGAAAAGAAGGGAAAACTCTTTTTGGCGGCACTAATGATTTTTCTGCATTTCTGGGTTATGGCAACCGGTATGAAAGAAACCTCCGCTTCCAATACCGCTTGGATTTTGACCACCGCTCCCATATTTATCGCTATCTTAGGATGGCTGTATTTAAAAGAGGTCTTCAATTTGTATCAATGGCTGGGTTTGGCTTTAGCGTGTGTCGGGGTAGTATTTCTAACCGCCAATGGCAGCTGGTCTAATCTGAGCTGGATAAAATCACGCGGCGATGTTATCGTCTTGGGTTCTTGTGTCACTTGGGCTATTTACACCGTCGGGACTCGAGACATAACCTCAAAAGTTAACCCGCTGGTGGCAACTTTCTGGATGACCGGTATTGCCGGATTGATATTTATCCCGATAACATTGTTTGATACCGGTTACCACAAATTTTTGCATTTGCAAGAGGTAACTTACATCAGTTTAATTTTTTTGGGGATATTCTGTCTGGCGATAGCTTTCTGGTTATGGTCGGAAGGATTATCCCGCCAAACAGCGGCTGAAGTCGGTGTTTATTTATATGTAGAGCCCTTGATAACAATGATTGGCGCTTGGATACTTTTAGGTGAAGCCATCACTATTTGGTTACTTATCGGTGCCGCTTTAATCAGCGGCGGGGTTTATATTTCGGAAAAATTCGGACGAAGTAAAATTGTCGAGCATGACGTTTGATGTTAGTAAGATTCTTACTTTTTTAACGGTTCTTTTCAGAGAAAAAAGGGCAACTCTCGTAGGTTAACTCTTTTCCATTAAAAAATAATTTTTACCGTCAGGAAGGCAGGTCTCTTGACCTACAACTACTTTGTAGGAACACGCCACGGCGTGTTCCTACGGTCAGGATAAATTGATGTTCGTTTTGTGGTTGGCAGATGTCACCGTATTTTGTGGTTGGCAGACGTCCCCGTCTGCCAACTATGGGAAAGTTCTTTATCGTCAGGAGGACTACAACTGAAGTAGCTTAAAAAAGACTTTTACTCTTGAGTCTCTTTCACATCTTTAGGGCGACCGACAAAATAATTATATACCCAAGCAAAAATCGCCCCACAGATAAAACCATCAACAAATCCCCATACCAACCCGAACAAACTCCCTATGGGACTAATTTGATAACCGCGATAGACATGCCCGATTAAAGTAGTTTCTCCGGTGGCACCATCGAAAGCGATAATCCACCACGTTAACAAAAACAATCCTATTCCCCAAACCAACCCCGAAGTGAACGCCAACGCTTTGACATTTAAACGCATCATAAACCTCCTTAAAGTTTATATATTACCATCCCACGAAGTAAGAATATTATATGCTTTTTTAACAAATTACTGATGGTTCAATGTCCGACACAAGATGTTCTAAATAGCCATCTCGGCTTCAAAAAGTACTTTATAGGATATTATGTCAATATTAAAATATTACCTTTAAATTAAAGATTTTCTCCTTTGATAAAGTGGTTGTATAAAATCTATAAAGGGAAAAACAACATTAAAGGTAGAGTAAATTTATCTCGCCATCCGATAATTTGGCATAACTGAAATGATTGATAAAATCACCGGTATTGATATAAACCCCTTTTTCCAATTCTGTATAGACTGGTAAATGTAGATGCCCAATAACTACGATATCAAACCCGTTATTTAGCATCCTTTGGGCGTAAGCTTCATAATCGGGAGCAAAGCTATGGTCACGTTTACCGGTGTATTCACGTGAAGAACCCGAGACCGTTTTTGCCAATGGGATAGCCCAATCGGGGGGTAACTTTTGATACAACCAGATATTGAAACGATTACGGAGCACTCTTTTTAAAAAACGATAACCTCTATCAGCTGGCGCCAAACCGTCACCATGGATCAAATGAAGTTTCTTGTTTTGATAGATTAAGTCAAAAAAGTCTTTGTGTATTTTCAATCCTATTTGTGATTCAAAAAAATCACCCATCCAAAAATCATGGTTGCCACAGATATAATCAATGGCAATGCCTCGATTAACTAAGTCGCTCAGCATAAAAAGCACCTGATGGTGCTCTTTGGGAATGGCGTGTTTATATTCAAACCAAAAATCAAACAAATCCCCCAATATTATAAGGCGATCCCCATCTTTTTTAACCAGTTCAAAAAGAGTTCGCATCTTAGATGTTTTCAGCTCTTCTTTTTCAACATCCGAAGAACCCAAATGAGCATCGGAAAAAATATATAAAGCCATAATGATTTAAGGTAACAACTATCTCAAAACACAGATAGTTATAACATTCTTTCCATTATTTTAGGAAGGGTATTGAAATAAGCATCATCCATTACGGACAAATCGAGATTTATCAGTTCATTTATTTTAAACTGCTGGCCACCCACAACCCCAATCTTTTTACATGGAATTTTATCCGAAGCAAACAAAGATAAAAGTGAGTCCAAGTCCTTTTCCGCACAGGAGACAACAACTCTCGATTGTGTTTCTCCGAAAAGCAAACAGTCAGTACGAATACTGTCATCGATTTTTATTTCAGCCCCAAGTTGTTTTTCTCTGTTCGTAAGACAGCATTCGGCAATAGCAATTCCCAATCCACCTTCGGAACAATCATGCGCACTTTTCACCAAACCTTTTTTAATAGCGTCCAACAGAGTCTTTTGCATTCGTTTCTCAAATTCCAAATCAA
>JAADHM010000006.1 GCA_013151855.1 FCB group bacterium
ATAAGGGATTAGTGAAAGTCGAGTCAAAACAAGCTGTTGGTAGCCGATGGTTTGGATTTAGACGGACCTGATACTTTGACGGGTACTATTGAAGCCAATAGACATATCAATTTTTCTTTTGTTTCTCCCGATTATGATACAACCTTAAATTTTATTTTTCATTTGGTTGCTCTCCCGATTGACTTAAATACCGGTTTACCGGCGCAGATTGTCGATACCACTTTTAAAATATCTTTAAAAGTGGTATCTTCCCAAGCGGAATTGTCTATACAACCCTCAACATCGGAAACAAATTTAGTTTTGCCGGGTCGTAAGAAAGGATTGTTTAGTCTCGATTTAACCAATTCCGGCATCTCCTCGTTTACCTGTTTGAGCTTGGATAAAATTGAATTACACGTCAAAGACAAGGCAAATAATCCTATCAATGGGAGAAAATTAATAAATATCGGCAATACCGGTTTTTATGAAAACGGCAAAAAAGTTTCTTTAACCACGGGAAGTATGGATAAGTTCGTGTTTACCTTTGATAATTTTATCATTGAACCTCAACAAACACGAACTATCACCTTATATGTTGATTTTAAAAAGACTAATGAAAAAACAGTGGTTTTTGAAATTGAAAATGATGGTGTTACTGCTCATTTTATCAGCGGTCCCAATATCGGTCAATCGCCTGTTATCAATTCAAACTCGCAAGAGACTACCCTTTTGACCGAAGCTTTTTCTTTAATCGGCCCCGGCTTGAAAAATTCTTTTATAATTGAGACCAATCCTTTTAATCCCGATGAAGCCCCGGTAAGATTTTCCTATGAACTCCCCAAAGCGGAGAAAGTGGAGTTTCGCATTTTTACTCTTACCGGTGAAGAAGTTTTTGCGCACGACTATTCTGCGAATACGCCCGGCGGAATAGCGGGTGAAAATATTATTGAATGGGATGGTCGTAATAATGATGGTGTTATGGTTTTTAACGGTGTTTATATAGCATCTATAAAAAATGCAAAGACAGGAGAATACGCTCGTATCAAAGTAGCTGTAGTTAGATAATGAAATACCTGTTGAAAAACATTTTGTTAGCGATTTTAATCTATGGTTCGGTTCTTGCCGGAGATGCCGGCAGAGAAACGCCTTTTTCTATCGGGGTGGGTGCCAGAGCTTTGGGTATGGGAGGAGGGTTCACCTCTCTTGCTAATGATGCTTCCGCTATCTATTATAATCCTGCCGGTTTGTCCCGTCTTCAAATTCAGGAATTTTCTTTAATGCATACGACTCTTTTGGAAAATACTATTTATGATTATGCCGGATGGGTTTATCCCGATATGAAATTAGGTGGTGTGGGCTTGGGATTTATGCGTATAGGTACCAATGATATTATTAAACGCAACAATTTTGTTGAAGAGGGCAAATTTGATTATTCTTATACTCAGTTTTTACTTTCTTATGGGAGAAAATTAGAAGGTGGCTTTTCTTTGGGGCTAAGCTTTAAAGTGGTTAATCAATCACTTGATAATTTATCTGCTTATGGTTTGGGGTTGGATTTTGGTATGATGGTTCAAATACATAAATATTTAACCTCCGGGATTATTATTCGCGATATGGTTCCTCCTGAAATTAAACTTAAAAATTTAACGGAAATAACTCCCATAACTGTTGCCGGAGGCGTGGCTTTAACGAATTTTCCTTTAGCGCGTAATACCGATTTGACCATGTCCTTCGAACTAGAAAAAATAGAAAATCGTTCTACGAAAGTTCATGCCGGTACGGAATTATTAATAGAGAAAATGTTTGCTCTAAGAGTTGGTTACGATCGTGATAATTTGGCGTTGGGGACAGGTTTTAAATTCCATCGCCTGAAAATTGATTACGCTTATAAAATCCTTGATTATATTGACAACAGCCACCGTATTTCACTGACTTTTCTAATTGGTTCTTCCCTTTCCGAACAACAAAAGAAAAAAGCATTGTTGGAAAAAAAGAGAGGCACTTACCTTTTGGAAGGAGAACGACTGAAGCAGTTTAATTTTTATAGGCAAAAGGCGGATATGTTTTATAAACAATATCAACTTGATTCCGCCATAACATTCTATCAACGAGCTTTGGCGTTCGATGAAAACAATCAAGAGATAATAGGTAAATTGGCCGCTTTGGAAAATGTTTTGAAAATTCAAAGGGAGGAACAGCGTAAAATTAAGACCAGACAAGCAGAGTTGCAAAAAGAAATTCAACATTACCTGACTCAAGCAAATCACTTTTTTGCCAAAAATTATTATCAATCCGCTTTGGATATGCTCCAATTGATTTTTGATATAGAACCAAATTATAGAGAAGCTGTTCAATTGAAACAGAAGATTGAAGAAGCGATTTCAAAAGAAATTATATTTGAATTGGAAAGCGCTAAAAAATCCGAGGACAAGGGCGATTATTTACATGCTTTGGAAGCTTACAATCGCGTCTTAGAGCTTGACCCCAATAATCAAATAGCTAAAGTTAACCGAAAGAAAATGACATCCCATTTGGATGTGGCTCAGCAACTAAATAAAGGAATTGAACTTTTCAATAGCGGAAAATTTGATAAAGCCAAGATATCATTTAATACGGTACTTTCTATCGAAAAAAGTAATAAAGTGGCTTTAGAGTATTTGAAAAAAATTAATCTCGCCGCCTCCGAACCTATGACCCTCGATGAGCTTCAGAACGATAAGGTCGTGTGGCAATATTATTTGGATGGTTTAAGATATATGCGCAACAAAGAATATAAAAAAGCTATTGATTCGTGGGAAAAAGTATTAAAAGTTTACCCCAATAATATAAATACTCTCAACAATATTGAACAGGCTCGTTTACGCCTTAAAGCAGAACAACAAAAATAATGAGATAGTTTTTTTAATAGACGAGCTTCTTATATAATACTACATTCAAAATATGTTTCATCGCCCCATAAAAGAAATAGACGCTGAATTTATTGCCGAAGAAAAGTACCTTGATAGCATTCAAAGAACGGTGAAAGAAAGTTGTGTCGCAGCATCTATACCCAAAAAAGAAATTACTTCCATTCTTTTAGCCATTGAAGAAGGGGCGACCAATATTATCCGTCATGCTTATCTTTATGAAAAAGGAATTATCCGCCTGCGCATTGTAATTTACAAAAAGATGATTGTTTTTTCTCTTATTGATTTCGGGCGTTCTTTCAAACCCAGTGGCGTGGGCAACCTCGACTTGCAACATCTGGTGGAATCCGGTCGCAAAGGGGGACTGGGATTTTATATGATTCAAAAGATAATGGATTCGGTGGAATATATATCTACGGCCGGTTTTAACGAACTTCGTATGATTAAACGGGTAAATTCTTCTCCTTCGGTTGGTAGATCATTTTTGAGAAGGATGTTTACTCTTCGCGTGAAGTTTTCCTTTTGGACCTTTTTTATTATGTTAATTATCATCGGAACTTCCATCTACTATTTTGATTATCAAACATCACGGCGCATATATGCGCATAAAAACGAAACCATACGAGCTTTGGCTAAGACCATAGCTGATCAAGCAGCGGGATATTTCATCAATAGTCGTACCGACGTTGAATTCGATGATATGATTGTTAGTTACCGAAGAGCTAATCCGGAGCTAAAATTGATTGTTTTGACCAATGCCAAAGGCGTTATCCGGGCTCATTCTTCCGATATTCAGAAAATACGAAAAATATACAAAGTGCCCAAAGGTATCGACGGGAAAAAGTATAATGTGATCCAGCCGATTAAAATAGGGAAGGAATCCTTAAACTATCTTATCGTACCCATAAAGACAGGGAATAATTTTCTGGGGGCTGTTCATATTATTTACTCCACTGCTGATATATATAATGAACTGACCGCAGCACGAAAAAGAATCTTTGTGCTGACAGTAGTTTTGATTATGTTTGGCATCTTGGGTATTTATCTTCTATCCAATTATTTCGTCAAACCAATATTAAAAATTACTCACCGCGTTAGAAGGTTTACTTCCGGAGACCTGGAAGCGGAACTACCTCTCGAAGGAGCTGAAGAGTTTTTCGAGATTTCCAGAGCCTTTAACCAGATG
>JAADHM010000004.1 GCA_013151855.1 FCB group bacterium
CAATGAACAGCATTTGGAAATCTTTTCTTAAGTCAGGATGTTTTTCAAGAAATAGTTTGACCCCTTCTAAAAATAAGTTGGGGTTTCTTCGACCATATAGTCCCCCCACATAGACAATGGTGAATTTGTCATAGCTTTTGGCTGGTAAATTTTTGAAATCATCGGGATCGTAGCCGTTTAGGATGGGATGGAATTTTTCTCCGACAAGAGGGGCGTATTTACGACGATACCCTTCACATTCAAAAGTAGAATTAGAAATAACGGCATCAGCTGATTTATGAACGGCTAATTCCATACGGTTTTCAATGTCTTTAAAAAATTTTATCTTTTTGTAGTCATCAAAATATTCGTTTTGTGTCCATGGCGCTCTAAAATCAGCCACGAAGGGTAAGCCGGTTATTTTTTTCAAATAATAACCAATAAGATGATTGGAATGAGGGGGAGTGGAGACATAGATACAATCGATTTTTTCTTTTTTTATGATACGGTATGCTTTGGGTAATGCCGTAACTATCCAGAAAAGCGATTTGTCCGGTGTGGAAAGAGCGGCAGCGGCAAACCCGCGAACTTTTTTTATGAAACTCTTTGGCTTTTTTCCCGTTTGTTCAGAGTGAGCAATAACAGCAACTTCACCACTATTATCAGCTTGAAATTTTTTATGCTTCATTTTGGCGGTTAGATTTTCCCACCAGACCAATGGTTTAAAGAGTCGCGTGCGATATATTTTAACATCTTGGGGAATGTCTTTAAAAAGTTCGTGGTTATAAGACCAGTCAAATGGTTCCTTGAGCGTTATAATAACAGGTTGCCATCCGAAATCTCTCAAATATTTCACGAATTTGATGGTTCGATACACACCAACCACCGCCATGGGAGGAAAAGAATAAGCTATAATAAGTACTTTTTTCATTTTTATATAAAATCCTTAAGCAAAGAATTATTTGTTAGTAGAGAAACCTATTTTATTTTTTAGTTTATGGTAATATTCATTAATTATTTTGATTTCATCTTGATTGAAAAATCTTAAAGAATATAACAAAATCGGATAAAATATGATAACCGCTGTTTTTAACAATAAATCAATAATAACCGAAGAGCTTTCCAAATGAAGACCGACAAAATAAATGAAAATGGCCACGATCAAGATTTTGGCAATCCTCATTTTTTCAAATATAATGGGATATAATTTGTTGCTGAAATAGTAAACTAAGACATCTCTTAAAATATAAGTGGTTAAAGTAGCATAAGCGGCGCCCCATATCCCGAATCTTTTTATTAAGAAAAAATTGAGGACCAAATTAGTCACACCGGTGGTAATATTGATATACATATAATAGACGGTTTTCTTTTTATAGCTAATCCCGATGGTGAAATGGTAATAAAAACTATGGAAAATGTGAGCGAGAGCAATGATGGAAACAATTTGATAAGCAGGCCAAAATGGTTTGGTGGTCATAATTTTTAAAATATCTTTAGCCACCAAAGCGATAAATAGAGCGCCTAAAGTAATAACACTGGTAAAATAGGTAAAAATTCTGGCGAAGATGAGTTCCGAGTCTTCTTTATTGAAATGTTCAAACCTTCTCGGAAACCAGATTTGGGTAAAGGGTGAGGTAATAAAATTGGAGATAACGGAACCAATTTTGTAACCCAAAGAATATAGTCCGGTTTCACTCAAAGAAATATAGTCTTTGATAAAATAGCGGTCGGAAGCAATCATCAAATAATTAGCAATATTGGAAGGAATTAAGGGCAGACCAAATTTAATCATATTCCAATATAAAGGGAAAGAGAATTGAGACCCGACTCCTATGAGAATAGAGATAACCATTATTATTCCAATCAATCCGTTGATAATTAGGGTACTCAGTAAAATACCCTCTACTCCCATTTTCATATACACCAGAAAAAGAATATTTAAGGAAATAGTGAAGAAAAGTTGGGTCAGTGAAAAAATCA
This sequence comes from FCB group bacterium, assembly GCA_013151855.1. GTDB lineage: Bacteria > Zixibacteria > MSB-5A5 > GN15 > FEB-12 > JAADHM01. The sequence continues at coordinate 1,960 of JAADHM010000004.1, forward strand.
TCAATCGGAAAGATTGTTTTACAACACGGAAATAAGCAAAACCGGTTTGAATAGTAAACTCTACCCCTAAGGTTAAAAATAATATGACAAAGAGATTTTTGTAATCAACAGAGTCAAATATTTCGATGGAAGCGAACTTGGTGAGATTTAGGAAAAATAAAGAGAGGATTATCGAGAGACTGCCAAAGCCGATAATCGTGGTGCTGACAACTTTATTACGCTCTTTTATCTTGTCACTAATCTTGTCACTATCGAAATAAAAGCGGCTCATAGCATCAGAAATACCCATACTAAGCACAATGGAAATAAGGGTATAAACAAAATAGAGGATTTGAAGAATACCATAGTCGCTGGTAGTCAAGTAGCGGGTATAAATAGGGAGCATGATAAAACCGATGATACGGTTTAAGATATTAGCTAAGCCGTAAACAGAAGAATGTTTGGCGATAACTTTTATTTCTTTTTTGAGTGATTTTACCATATAAAGCTACTGTCAAAAATTAGATCTTAAATATATGGTACCATAAGAGTTTAAAGATTCTTTTATACCGCTTATATTTTTTAATAAGATAAATTCTTTCTTGTTATTATTTCTTTGTATTTATAAGTCTGTCGGCTGTTAGTATATGATAATTTAATGAACAATCAAGTTTTACCTTTAGGTCTGATTTCCTTTTTAAATTGTTAAATGCTTATATGTAATTGATGTTAGTAATTTTACGAACGTTGTCGGGAAATTTCGAGAACTGTCGATATAGCTTGACATAGGTAGTTAAAATTGTAAAATTAAAACCAAATCACACAGTAAAAAAGGCCAACTATGCCGCAAAATATATTAGTAACGGGAGGAGCCGGTTTTATCGGCTCGTCATTGGTGGATAAATTGCTTACTGAGGGGAAAGAAGTTACCACCTTTGATAATTTTAATGATTTCTATAACCCAGCCATAAAGCGGCGGAATATAGAAAAACATCATGATTTTGCCTCGTTTAAGTTATTTGAAGGTGATATTCGCGACCGCCAAGCGGTTGATAAGTGTTTTGGTGACAACGAATTTGATGAGGTGATTCATTTGGCGGCGATGGCGGGAGTGAGGCCTTCCATAATAAATCCGATTTTATATCAGGAAGTTAATTTAATCGGCACTATGAACCTCCTCGAAGCATGTCGCCAAAACGGAATAAAAAAATTCATTTTTGCTTCTTCATCTTCGGTTTACGGTAATAACAAAAAAGTACCGTTTTCCGAAACAGATGCCGTTGACCATCCTATTTCTCCTTATGCCTCGACCAAAAAGTCAGGGGAGTTAATGGTTTTTACTTATCATCATTTGTATCAAATAAAAACGGCTTGCTTACGTTTTTTTACCGTTTACGGTCCGCGTCAAAGACCGGAGATGGCCATTCATCTTTTTACCGATAAAATATATCACGGAGAGGAAATCACTATGTTTGGAGATGGTTCCTCCAAAAGAGATTATACTTTTGTTGATGATATTGTTGAGGGTATAATAAGTTGCCATCAAAAAGATTTTGATTATGAAATATTTAATTTAGGCCGTTCCGATACGGTGAAGTTATCTGCATTAATTAGCAAAATTGAAAAAAACTTGGGGAAAAAAGCGAAAATCAAAAAGATGCCTTCACAACCGGGTGATGTGGAACGAACATTTGCCGATATATCAAAAGCGAAGACATTATTGGACTATAATCCCAAGATTTCCATTGATAAAGGCTTGGAAAAATTTGTAGAGTGGTATTTAAAGAAAAAGGAAAATAAGCAATGAATATATGTGTCGTTGGTACCGGTTATGTCGGTTTGGTAGCCGGGACCTGTCTTTCCGATTTTGGTATGAATGTTATCTGTGTTGACAAAGACAAAACCAAAATTGATATGTTGAATGCGGGACAAGTTCCTATTTATGAAATAGGCTTAAGCGAAATAATTCAACGCAATGTGAAATTAGAGCGACTTCATTTTTCAACCGATTTGAATGAAGCGGTAAATAGAAGCTTGGTTATATTTGTCGGAGTGGGAACGCCCGAAGAAGAAGATGGCAGTGCTAATTTGTCTTATATTTTCGAGGTAGCTAAAACGGTTGCGGAAACGATGAACGACTACAAAGTTATTGTCATAAAAAGTACGGTACCGGTAGGAACGGCTAAAAAAATAAGACAGTTGATTAAAGAAAATTTGAAGCGGGATGTTGAATTTGATGTTGTTTCTAACCCGGAATTTCTTCGTGAAGGTTCGGCGGTGAATGATTTTTTACGTCCCGACCGCATTGTTATCGGTAGTGATTCCGAGCGGGCGTTGGCTATTGTAAGAGATATTTATAGGCCTTTATATCTTTTGGAAACACCTATTATCAGCACCACCAACGAAACAGCGGAAATGATTAAATATGCCTCCAATACCATGCTGGCTTTAAAGATTTCCTACATCAACGAGATTGCCACTATTTGCGATGCGGTTAATGCCGATGTGTATGATGTCGCCGTAGCGGTCGGTATGGATAAGCGCATTGGTCCCAAATTTTTACATCCCGGTCCCGGTTTCGGGGGATCTTGTTTTCCCAAGGATGTTAAGTCATTGGTGAAAATAGCTGAAAATGCCGGTTATGATTTTAAAATTGGTAGAACGGTTATTGAAGTCAATGAACAGCAAAAAGAACGCGTCGTTGAAAAAAGTCGTGCTCTGTTAGGAAGTTTTAAAGATAAAGTTATCTGTTTGTTGGGTTTGTCTTTTAAACCTAATACGGATGATATCCGCGAAGCTCCGGCGTTGTATATTGCTCAAAAAATGCTTGAGGAAGACGCCACTATTCAAGCTTTTGATCCGGTAGCAATGGACGAAACGAAAAAAGAATTGCCTGAAATCGTTTATTGTAAAGATTCTCTTACCGCTTGTACCGGTGCTGATTTGGTTATAATAACCACCGAATGGCACGAGTTTAGAGATCTTGATTTTGAACAGATTAAACAAAAAGTTAAAACTCCCAATATATATGATACTCGAAATATCTATGATTCCCAACAAATCAAAGCCTTAGGTTTCACCTATATTTGTACCGGCCGTCCCTGAAAATATTTAATTATCTTGCTGGTTTCAAAGTAAGATTATTCAAAAGAGTGAAACGTGGATAAAGGGTTACAAAGTAAACAGTCAATAATAACCAGTAAGCATCTGCTATGGCTATTGATAATTGCGGTCAGTTTGATAGTAGGGGTATTAATACAAGTTGTTTCTTTTAAACTCATTATTGGTTTTATTTTCATCGCTGTCGCAGTGGTTATCATTTTTAATTATCCTTTTTTAGGATTGCTTATCTATATGGTTATCTTTTTAGTGCGGCCGGGAGAACTGTATCCGGTTTTAGCCCCTTTGCATCTGGAAAGAATAGTTGGGCTTTTGGTTCTTTTCATTTCTTTAATTGCTCAGAAAAGAACCTATGGTTCTTTGAATTTACCTTTTGATTTTACGACAAAAATGTTTCTTCTTTTTTGGATCATTATGATTATCTCGTGGACGTATAGTCAGGATCAAACTCTTACTTATGATACCATTGTAAATTATATAAAACTCGTTATCTTATATCTTATCGTTGCTGTTGAAGTCAACACTCGCAAGAGATTTGACATCTTTATGGCTGTTTTTATTTTGTTGATAGCCTTTAATGCTTTTTTGTCTTTCAGGGATTACTATGGAGGGGGAGCAAAATATCGGATGGGAATCTATCGTGCTTTTGGGAGAACCTCAGCCGGTGGAGATCCCAACAATATGGCAGCGACTTTAGCCAGTACTTTCCCTTTGGTCATTGTCTATTTAAGAGATCATAAAAACCTTATCATTCGTTTGGGGGGAATTGCCATATTGTTGCTTTTTATGCTGATGGTTGTTAATACTGGTTCTCGCAGTGGATTGATTGCTCTTATCGTATCGATTGGCGTTTTGGTTTATTATTCGCGGTATAAAATGATAGCCTTCATGGTAGCAATGTTTGTTCTTGTGGCTGGCTGGTTTGTAATTCCCAACCAGTATAAGGCAAGGTATGAAACCGTTTTTAATGAAAAAGATCCCAATGAGGTTTCATCGGGAAGAATTGACATTTGGAAAAACGGTTTGAGAATGATTGAACAGTATCCTTTTACGGGAGTGGGTGCGGGTGCTTTTTTAACGGCCGATGCCTCTGGAAAATATGGTCCTCCTTTGGAATTGCAAGCTCATTCTTTATATATTCAATTATTAGCTACCACAGGGGTTATTGGAACAACAATCTGGTTTTTG
>JAADHM010000201.1 GCA_013151855.1 FCB group bacterium
TTAACAACAAAGGTATCAATTGACGGTTCATAACCGGTAGCGACTGAATAAGGAGGACTAATGCTTGTTTCCCGACCTTTTGAGTAATTATATGATACCGAAAGATTGGGCAAAAAGGCTCCTAAAGCCGATCGCTGAGAAGCTTTGGCTAATTGTTCCGAACCTTGAGCACGAATTATAGAAGCTCTGTTTTTCAAAGCTAAGTCAATACAATCGTTCAAAGTTAACTTTTTTGCGAAACCACTTCCCGTCATTATCATTATCAATGCCAAAATAAAAGTAACTTTTCCCCAAAATAATTTCATTTATGAACTCCTTTAAAAAAACAATTTTCCAATACCTGTGAATATTATTTGTAATACGGATAACATTCCTACCGATAAAAAAGACAAAAGATAACCTTTATTTCGTGAAACTCCATATATAATAGAAAGACCGATACCAACAGCAATTATCTCCCAGATTAAAAATAAGTTAATCTTAGAAAGAATCATATAAATCATACTTTCCGGTCCTTGACCGGCAACCAAAGGGGCTAATGAAAACGATACCAAAGCGGAATGTTTCAAAAGCATAAAGGGCATTGTTACCATCCAACCCAAGGCATAAATAATCTCACCGTAAATCATAACCGATAATAATTTCTTAAATTTTGCTTTCCCGGCTAAAACAAAATTCCCCCAAAATATGGCTAAAGCCGCTTCTATCAGAGGAGTCAATAACATCGCTATTACGCCACCTCCAAGGATACTAATCTTCATTATTTGTTTTATCTGCGGTGTCAATTCTTGTCCTTGCATCCGCTGCTGAAACTGGGGTGAATTCATTTGAACTTGCATAACTAAATCAATAGTTGAAAACAGAAAGATAAAAGCCAAAATTCCTAAAACAATATAGGGAATTAATATTTTTGGGCTTTTCTTTATTTGTTGAAAGAAAGCCGATGGTTGATATAAAACCTGAATGACACCTTTTAGGGATAACCCTTTGGAACTCGATATTTGAACTTCTGTATTTTCAATATCAACTTGTTCCACATTTACCTCCTTCATATTTTTCAATAAACGAAATTTATTTGAAAAAGTTTCATTGAATACGTATAACATTTTAAATTATACTTAAGATAAGGGTTATTATTCAAAAGAAAAATAAAAAAAGGGTATATCAAAAATGATGATATACCCTTGAAATCAAATGTGAATCTATTATTTAAAAAGATATGGTCCTACTACTAACGATACGATAGCCATTAGCTTAATTAAGATATTCATTGATGGTCCCGAAGTGTCTTTAAACGGATCACCGACCGTGTCACCCACCACAGCGGCTTTATGAGCATCTGAGCCTTTGCCTCCAAAAGCTCCCGATTCGATATATTTTTTAGCATTGTCCCAAGCACCGCCGGCATTTGCCATCATCAGAGCCAACATCACTCCGGACATCGTCGCTCCCGCTAACATTCCCCCCAAACCCTCCTTGTGGAGTAAAAAACCGATAATTATGGGCGCCAAAATAGCCGTTAGACCGGGGAGAACCATCTGTTGTAAAGCTCCCTTGGTAGCAATATCAATACATCGACTTGTATCCGGTTTGGCTTTACCTTCCATCAAACCGGCAATTTCACGAAATTGTCTTCGTACTTCATCAACCATGCGAGAAGCAGCTTTGCCAACAGCGGTCATCGTTAAAGCCGCCACAAAAAAGGGCAAGACACCACCGATAAAGAAACCAATAACCACTCGTGGCTGAAGAATATTTATACTTTCCAATCCAACCGCTGTGGAATATGCCGAGAACAAAGCAAGGGCTGTCAAAGCGGCAGAGCCAATAGCAAATCCCTTACCGATAGCGGCTGTCGTATTACCCAAAGAATCAAGGCGGTCGGTAACTTTTCTTACATCAGGACCTAAACCGGACATCTCCGAAATGCCACCGGCATTATCAGCGATAGGACCGTAAGCGTCGACCGACATGGTAACGCCGATAGTTGCCAGCATGCCCACTCCGGCGATACCGATGCCATACAATCCGGCAAAAGAAAAACCGGTATAAATGGCAATACAGATAACAATAATCGGCAATAAGACCGATTCCATTCCCACCGCCAAGCCCGAAATAATATTCGTTGCCGCACCCGTGGTGGAAGCTTTCGCAATATCTCTTATCGGTTTTGCGGCGGTATAATATTCCGTTAACAGACCTAATAAAATACCGGCAAAATTACCGGCTAATATAGCCCAAAACACTTTATGATCAAGATGTAGTTTATCGATAATGAACCAGGCGGCAACCAACATAACTATTGCTCCGACATAAGTAACCAGTCTTAAAACCGAAGCCGGATTAAGTTTGGCAAAGATCCTAACCGATATCACTCCCAGCATGGAAGCAACAGCACCAAAAGCAACGATTAATAAAGGAAGCTGCATATACTCGACCCGATTGGAACTTATCATACTCATCGATGAAGTTGCTCCGATGGCAATCGTCGCCACTACGGAACCCACATAGGACTCAAATAAATCAGCGCCCATACCGGCCGTATCACCGACATTATCACCGACATTATCAGCAATAACAGCAGGATTACGGGGGTCATCTTCGGGAATCCCTGCTTCAATTTTACCTACCAAATCAGCACCGACATCGGCAGCTTTGGTAAAGATGCCACCACCGACACGAGCAAAAAGAGCGATGGATGACGCTCCCATAGCAAACCCATTAATAATACTGGCATGGACAGGATTATCACCAAAAAAATAAAATACTATCCCTAAACCGACCAATCCCAATGATGCCACGGACATCCCCATAACCGCACCACCTGAAAAAGCTATGGAAAGTGCTTTTGATTGTCCAAAATCTTTTGCGGCGGCAGTTGTTCTCACATTAGCTCTGGTAGCGGCATTCATACCGAAATAACCAGCCAACATAGAACAAGCAGCTCCTCCTAAAAAAGCAAATCCCGTTTGAAGTCTAATTTTCCAGGCTAATAAAGCAAATACGACAACTACAAAAATTAACAAAATCGAGTATTCCCGTTTTAGAAATACCATAGCACCATGATGAATAACATCAGAAATTTCTTTCATCAGCTCCGTACCGGTAGGTTTGCTTTTAATCCAGATAAACAAAAAGAGAGCAAAAATAAGACCGACAATTCCGATGCTTGCTGACATAAGACCTGTGTTCATTAAATTATACTCCTGTCAAGATAATATGTTTGAATAAGTTACAATCATCTACTTTTTTAAAAAATCAGGGAGGAATATATCATTTGAAATACTACTTGGCAAGTTAATTTTGTTATATATGTACAAAAAAGCCAGCATAATTAAATTATACTGGCTCAAAAAAATTATAAAAACCCTCAGAATCGTTTTATCTTTACCTCAATTTTAGGGAATCCTCTATAGGGATCGTTGGAAAACATCCAACCTTTTAAAGTAAATTCTTGAGTTAAGGAATCTACAATTTCATGACGACTATAAGGAAAATCACCCAAAAATGCAATTAACGGAAAATTAGTGGTGTCAGTAACAAAATTATTAGGTTCAATAGTAACAAAAACATGGCCGGGATTTCCACCGGAATAGTGCGGAACCAAATTCACGGAATCCAAAGGAGCCGGTAAATTTTGTAAAAAGTCTTCACCCGGATATGGTGGTACTCGGGAACTCACGACATAAGGATTAGCATCGTCGGGTTTGGCTATATTTGAAAAAGTACCCGTAGATAACAAACCGCCATCCGAATTATTTAATTCATCTCCGATAATAGACCACGCCGGTAACGTCATTTTCCCCACAGCAGTTGTATCAATATAAGGAGAAATTACCCCCCCTTTATAATGCCAGCCATAATCGGTAAGTATTGGCAAACCGTAATCATCCTGAAGGAACGTATCAATTACGATACTATCCTTATGAAACATATATTGAATATCAATGGAATCTATGTAATAAGGTGGAACGGAATCAATTCTAGTTCTCGCATCAAAGCGTACGATAGTACGGGTAAAAGTATCTAATCCCCTTACATAAGATGTGTCTTTAACA
>JAADHM010000115.1 GCA_013151855.1 FCB group bacterium
AAGCCAATTTGGTTTTAGCCAAATAAAGTTCAGCTTCGTCTGCATATTTTGAGTCCTGATAGTTAGCCAAAATTTCCCGAAAACGTCGTTCAGCACTTCCATATTTCTTGGTATAATAATAAGAGACGCCCAAGACATAAAGGGCATCGTCATACCATTTGGAATTAGGATAGTTTTCAATAACTTTCAAAGATTTCTCAATAGCTTTTTTATAGCTATTGACATTGATTCTTACATTTTTATATTGAGATTTCTTACGAGCTTTTTCCGCTTCATTAAAATTCTTACGAGCATTGTAAAAAGTATTATAATAAACACAACCCCCGATAAAAGATATGGCTAAGCTGATAATAATTAAGTAGATAATTCTATTCTTTTTAAAATTCATAAGTCTTTATAGGTACTCCAATAATTTATACACCACCTCAAAAAGTTAGATGCACTCAACCCTCAGAATCGATTTTTTTCAATTCTTTAATCAATTCGGGAAGAAACTCACCCGATTTCGAGGGAATATGAAAATCAGCAAGATATGTAATAGGGGTTTCTTCAATATTAACTTCTACCACTACCGCCCCATGATTTTTAGCCACCAAGGGCAAAGACGCCGCCGGATGAACTACCGCCGAAGTACCCACGGAAAAAAACACATCGGCATGTTCCGACTGGTAGAAAGCCTCATCAATTATTCGGGAATCGAGCATTTCCCCGAACCAGACGACATCAGGTCGAATTTTTCCTTCGCATTTATCACAACGAGGAATATTATTGGGATCTATATCATCTTTGATTTCAAAGGACTGATTGCAATCGGCACACTTATTACGATATATATTCCCATGTAACTCAATGATATGACGAGTCCTTGCCAAGCGATGTAACCCATCGACATTCTGTGTTATTAAGGTAAATTCATCAAACCATTTTTCCATTTCGCTTATGGCCCAATGACCCGGGTTAGGTTCGACATTTTCCATCAATTCACGCCGCCAGTTATACCATTCCCAGACAACTTCGGGATTAGCCATAAATGCCGACATGGTAGCTAATTCCTCCGGTTTGAATTTCCCCCATAAACCTTCTTTACCTCGGAAAGTGGGCACTCCCGATTCCGCCGAAATACCGGCACCGGTTAATACCACGCACCGGTGATAAGGAGATATGGTTTTAACTAATTTTTCCAGCATAAATTAAAGATATGAATCTCGAGGTAAAAAGACAAAAGAATTTTTCAAAACCTTTATAATCGGATTAAGTCAATCAAAGGGTTTGTTGCCGAACTTTTGTTGATTCTAATTTTTCTGTGGGTAGCAGACGTCCCCGTGCCGACCAAGGAACGACTTCCGCTCTCCATTGAATAGCGCCTTTTGACCCTGAAGCCGAACTCCACAAAAGTTTGAAGAGAGCGAGGTTTGGGGCCGCCATAGATTTTAGCCTCTCAAATAAGCAAAGTTTTTTGAATCTTGTTATTGAAATAAATTGCATATATTTTAAAAATGCTTATTATTAATTATGTTTAATGCTATGCAGTTAAAATATTTCATTAAATTTAGTATTTCTGAAGTATCTATATATTCCCAAACGAACCCACCATATACCTGACGGTAAACCTCTATTGTCCGTGAGGCGATAAAGTTTCCATTAATATTCACGGAAGTCAATTTAAGATTTGCTTAATAATTTAAGTAAATCGAGTTTTTAAATTTAAAAAATATTTATTGTTTAGATATGAGGAGAAATAAAATGTCGGAAAATTATAGTCAAATGTGGACAGAATTAGGATTAAACCTGAAATCGCATGAAAAATTATTAGATGTTCTCGGACAAGCTTATCGGGATATCTTTCTTGCTCAGAAGAATCGACCCGAGGGAATGCAGTATTTCGATTTTGTCATGTCTGAAATACATGGTTTAAGGGTTAAAGAACTTCTGGATGCCAAAAAGCACGATCGGATAGTTGTAGGTGCTTTTTGTACGTTCGTACCTGAGGAATTAATTTTGGCGGTCGATGGAATTTGCATCGGTCTGTGTACAGGAGCAGAGTACGGTTTTGATGAAGCCGAAAAATATCTGCCACGCAATACGTGTGCATTGATAAAATCTATTTTCGGATTTAAGCTGGGCAAAGTGTGTCCTTACATTGAATCTGTCGATTTACTGGTGGGCGAAAATACTTGCGATGGCAAGAAAAAAGCTTATGAAATTTTGGGAACACTGCATGACAAACTCTATATAATGGATATGCCGCAGATGAAGAGCGATGACGGCCGAAATCTTCTGAAAGCCGAATACAAGAAATTCCAGACAAAACTCGAAGCTATTTCCAAAAAGAAAATAAATAGTGAAAACCTGAAAAAAAGTATCAAAATCGTGAACAATAAGCGCAAAGCAGTCCAACGATTGAACATGCTTCGCACGGCTGAACCAACACCAATCTCAGGACTTGATGCCTTACTTATAAATCAGGTATATTTTTATGACGACCCCATTCGTTATACCAATGCAGTAAACAAAATTTGTGACGAACTCGAAAATCGCATTGCCAATAACGTAGGGGTATTTCCGGAAAAGACTCCGCGGATATTAATTTCGGGATGTCCTATGGCTGTTCCCAATTGGAAAATACCCATGATTGTTGAAAATGCACATGCCGTTATCGTAGGCGAAGAATCGTGTATCGGTGAACGAGGAACTCAAAATCTTGTCGATGATTCAAAAGACTCCGTGGCCGAGCTTCTTGAAGGAATAGTAGATCGGTATTTTAAAATTGACTGTGCAATATTTACGCCTAATCCATCTCGTCTTGATCATATATTACATATGGCAAAAGATTATAAGGCTGATGGTGTATTGCACTATTGTCTACAATTCTGCCAACCCTATCAGATAGAAAGTGGTATTGTCGAAAATGCTTTGGAAGATGTTAACATACCAGTATTACGTATTAATACGGATTACAGTCAAGAGGATACTGGTCAAATTAGAACAAGAGTAGAAGCTTTTATTGAAAGGATTAGCTCCTGAAAATGGTATCGGCGGGTATAGACATCGGCTCACGCACCGTTAAGGTGGTTTTATTCTCAAAGGGAAAAGTAATCAAAAGAATTTCCGAAACAACTTTTGCTCCTCTTTCGGTGTGTAAGTTTTTGCTGAAGGACTATAATTATGACAGAATCACAGCTACCGGCTATGGACGTTATCTTTTTAAAGAACACTTTGAATGCGAAATCATCAGCGAAATAAAAGCTTTCGCTCTTGGTGCGAGAGTTGTAAACAGCGCTTGCAGGACAATTCTTGATATAGGCGGGCAGGATATTAAGGTTATATCTCTGGATCAGGAAGGTAACATGCAGAAGTTCGAAATGAATGACAGATGCGCAGCAGGGACCGGACGGTTTCTGGAAATAATGGCTATGGCACTTGGATGCAGTATTCAAGATTTTGGCAGCTTCGCATTGACTGCAGAGAGTGCAACAAAATTAAACAGTATGTGCACAGTCTTCGCGGAATCTGAGGTAATATCTCTGCTATCAAAAGGTACGCCGCGAAATGAGATTGCACTTGGAATTCATAAATCAATTATCGGGCGAGTGAAGTCTATGCTTCAGCGGGTGTCGCTCAAGAATGACCTTATTTTTGCCGGAGGAGCCTCGCTTAACAACTGTTTGATAAAACTGATAGAGAGAGAGGTAGGCATGAAAATATCTATTCCAGATAATCCCCAGATGATTGGAGCCTTGGGCTGTGCCATTAACGGTTTGGATAATAAGTTGATAAATGAATACATAGGAAAAATGAAAAAGCATCAATAAAGACCTATTGCTTTGTGGTTGGCAGACGTCCTGAGGTTGTTTCAAAAGTGTATTATGTCAGTTCACATCCCGCCTTCGGTGTGCCAAGAACTGACATAACAACTTTAACATTATGTGGTCGGCGGACGCCCTCGTCTGCCACATCAATTTAACTACTCCTACCGCAAGCGGATGGGGCACCGATACTATACATATTCTCTGTCATTACGT
>JAADHM010000089.1:0-3916 GCA_013151855.1 FCB group bacterium
AGCATAATGCAATTCCCTGTTGGTTTAAAAAGTTAAACAAAGTTATTATATATTTGAATCAAAAAATCAATGATTTTTATATAATAAAGTATAAAGTATTATTGCTTAATTGAAGAATTATTTTATATTTGATGTTCTTGTACTGTATCAGTTAGTTCAGGCAAGTAAATATAGAATAATATTTTGCTTTACACAAGGAGACGGAATAAATGTTTGAAGCCTTACGTAAGATGATATTTCCTATTATCATCATTGTTTTATTGTTTTTTGTAGCTATGATAATTTTACAGTGGGGTCGTGGTTTATCGCGAGGTAGTAGTTATGCCAACCAAAATATTGCCGCGGTAATAAACGGTGAAAAAATTTCGTGGCAGGAATATAACAAATATTACAACTCACTTTACCAAAGGGCGGTTCAAAATACCGATGAAGAGTTACCCGATAAAAAAACTAGAGAAATTCAAGGTAAAGCTTGGCAACAGCTTTTACAGGATCGTTTACTTGCCCAACAGGTTGCCAAAAATAAAATAACTGTCACCGACGATGAACTCTATGCTTTTTTGAAACTTTCCCCTCCGGCGGATTTACAGCAGATGAATTATTTCCAAACCAATGGAAAATTCGACTATCAAAAGTATATCAACGCCATGGCCGACCCCAAAGCAGCTCCTTTTTGGGCATCATTGGAGCCAGTTATCAGAAATGAAATCCTTAAGCTAAAACTTCAAGAAATGATTGTCCAAACCGCTCACGTAACCGAAGACGAAATTAAAGAATCCTTTCTGGATAAAAATGAAAAAGTCAAAGTCGGGATGATTAACGTTGGCTATGCCCGTTTTTCCCGTCCCCCTCCGAAAAGCACCGAGGAAGAACTAAAACAATATTACAATGAACATAAAGAAGATTATCACATAAATGAACGCGCCGTCCTTAATATTGTAATGATCGAAAAGAAACCGACCTCTTATGATTGGGAAATTGCCTACAATAAAGCCAAAGCGATTTATGACTCCATCAAAGCCGGTGCCGATTTTGCCACTATGGCCAAAAAATATTCCGATGATAATACTGCCAAAGAAGGCGGTGAATTGGGCTGGTTTCCAAAAGGACAAATGGTAGAGGCCTTTGATAAACAGGTTTTCAGCATGAAAAAAGGAGAAGTTTCTCAACCTATTAAAACCCAATTCGGCTGGCACATTATCAAAGTCTATGGTTTTAAAAAAGTAAAAGAAATCCCTCGCGGAAAAACTAAAAAAGAAGTGGTGGAAAAAGCCCATGCCGCCCATATTTTGTTTAAAGTAACCCCCTCTTCGGAAACGATTGATAACGCTTATCAACAACTGGAGCAATTTAGAACCCTTGCCGTCAAAGAAGGCTTTTCTAAGGCCGCAAAAGAGATTGATATGACAGTGAAGAAAACAGCTCCCTTTTTTAAAGGCGATAATATTCAATACATCGGCAATGATCTCAGAGCCGGTTTATTTGCTTTTACTAACCAAGTCGATGATATTTCCGATGTCATGGAAAACAACTCAGCGGTTTTTGTAGCTCAGGTAGCCCAAAAAATACCCGCCGGAATGGCTACTTTCGATGAAGCCAAACCAAAAGTTCAACGGGATATCTTGAAATACAAAGTTCAAAAACTTTGTCACGATACTGCCGAAGCTATTTATACCGCCATTCAAAAAGGAACCCCTTTGAAAAAAGCGGCTAAAATGCATGGCGCTAAGTACATAATCTCAAAAGAATTTGGCCGTAGTTCTTATGTCCAAGAAATAGGGCGGGCACCAAAAGCAATCGGCGCCGCTTTTGCTCTTACCAAACCGGGGCAAATATCCCCACCCGTCGATTATGACCGAGGAACAGTTATCTTTAAATTAATAGAGCGCATTACTCCTGATTTGACTTTGTATAACACGCAACGTGACTCTATTGCCTCAGCAATTATGTTGAATAAACAGCAAGAATTATACAGCCGTTGGTACAATAATTTAGTAGAGCATTCAAAAATAGTTAATAATACCATGAAAGTATCACAAAACCGTGGTCTTTAAATTATACAATTGAAATTATATTTAAGGCTCTCTAAGAAATTGGAGAGCCTTTTTTCATTACCGAAACCAGTCGGATAAAAGCTGCCAAAGCCCAAATTAACTCTAAAATAACAAAAGGAATAATTCTGCCATCAAAAGCATACCACGCCGCCATCAGAGAACCGATAATATTCATTATTAAATAAGAAGGGCTTTTCTCCGTCACTTTTTTGAGAAGATTCAATCCGAAAGCTACCAATAAAAGACCGACACCGAAACAACCGATTATAAGAGAAAACATAATCTGCTCCCATTTGAGATAGTTATTAATATCATATTAAAATATCTTATGAAATTACATAAAAAACCAGCAGAAATAGTTTCTGCTGGTTTTATCAATCTTAGAGTTGTAATCTTTCAACTCATTTATATTTAAGAAGCTGCAACGGTAATGTTCTTTTTGCCGCCTGATTTTATACTCAGAAGATCAACAATAAACATAATAACACCGATTAAAAAGACTATACCGCAAACAATGGCAATCTTAAACCACAGTTGCATGTGCGCTTGAGTGTTCATATAGCCGATACCAAGCACTCGCCCCAAATATGACTGAATAACTCCGGCAACACCGAAAGCAAGCCCTAAAAACAGCATCGAAATACTGGTTATCCAAAAAGCCGCTTTACCGATTGAACTTTTAAAGTTTTCGACACCTTTGAGCTTGGGGAAAGCATAATAAAAAACAGTTAAATTTAATAACGCATAAGCACCGAAGAAAGCCAAATGACCGTGGGAAACGGTAATCTGACTCCCGTGAGTGTAGTAATTTATTTGCGGCAGAGTGTGAGCAAAACCCATAACACCGGCTCCAAAGAGATGATAAATGCTCCCGCCAATAGCCATTAACCACACCACTTGATTGGTAACTTCACCTTCGTGATGTTTGACATGTTTCATAGTATCCCAGACCATTAAAATAATGGGAAGGGGTTCCAAAGCACTAAAAATACCACCGAACCACAACCAATAACGGGGGGCGCCTATCCAATAATAATGGTGACCGGTTCCTACGATACCGGTAAAAAGGAATAAACCGATTTCAACATAGAGCCATTTCTCAACCGTCTTTCGCGGAACACCGGTAATTCTCATCAAAATCCAAGCCATAATAGCCGCCGTTATCAACTCCCAAGCTCCTTCGACCCAGAGATGAATCACCCACCACCAATAGTACCAGTCAATCGTGAGGTTTTTATAAAAAGGCATCCCGAATAAATATAACAAAGCCAGAGATGCCAGCCCGGCAAACAAAGTACCCTGAATCATCGTCCAGTTTTTGGCTTTGATAAAGGTCATACCGACATTGAAAAGAAATATCAAAGCACCAACAACCACTAACCAATCAAGGGGAAGAGGAATTTCCAACAATGGTTTTCCTTGCGTCCATCCGAATAAGAAGCCAATTAGCGCCGTCACTCCCGTCCCGACCAAAATAATAAGTTGCAAATAGGCTAATTTGGTACTGAATAATTCCGAACGGCTTTCTTCCGGAACCATAAAATAAGTACCGCCCATAAACCCCAGTAACATCCATAACACCAGCAAATTGGTATGAAACTCCCGCGCCGTTGCAAAGGGAAAGACATTTACCAATGCTTGCGGCAAGGTAAAAGCATAATTGATCGCCAGCCAGATACCCATGACAACCTGTAAACCAAATAATAATAAAGCCACCACAAAATAGGGATAAGCAACTCTTTGAGATTTATAAGCAATCATCATTTACCTCCTTTTTGTGCGGCAAGAAATTCCGCCAAAGTTTGAAGATCCTGCTCAGATAATTCTGAAAAAGCAGGCATCTCATTATTCGGATTAACCGC
>JAADHM010000089.1:3950-7945 GCA_013151855.1 FCB group bacterium
AGCTTAAGCCCGATAGCACTCAACGAGGGTCCCACATCACCTCCCACGCCGTTTAATTTATGGCAATTAAAACAACCATTGGTTTTAAAAAGAGCCGCTCCCGGTGATACGTTAGTCCCCCCCAAAAGACGGCTGTATTCCGAAGAACGTCTTTTTTTGGAATCCTGAGGAGGCCAATCATTATTTTCAATGTTACTGACCCATTCAAAAAAAGTTACTAACTGATTAATTTCTTTTGGGCTAACACCCTGAGAGGGCATTTTTCTGAAGGAATTAACAAACATAACCTCGGGATGGGAGATAACCTTCTTGATATAGATAGCTCCGCGCCGACGATAAACTCTGGTTAAATCCGGGGCATAATATCCCCCAAACCCTAAAATAGTATGACAGTCGTTGCAGTTGTATTTCTGAAAAACTCTCTTCCCAGCCACTACCTCAGACGAAAGCTTATCGGCATGGGTCAGCGCCGCTACTTGAGTGTTGGTGTTCCAGGTAAGGAGTAAAAACAAAGCCGTAGAGCTTAAAGTCCCTACCCAGAAAATAGCCTTAGCTACCTTTCTTGTCATCAAAACCTCCAATCTTAATTTTATATACCGGATAAGTTGACCATATAATCATGTATAAAATAAAAATTTCTATTTATTCTTTTCACCGTCTACCGAAACCATAATCTGTTTTAAAGTTTTATTACCAATAGTAATCTCAAACAATTTACGAATCTTTTTCCAGGGTCTATGCAAAACGCAACTATTTGTATTAAGACATTCCGGCAAACCGAGGATACATTTATCTTCTAAGGAATAATCACTATCAATAGCTTTAACAATCCGATTGATGGTAATGCGCTCATAACGATCAGCGAGAAGGAAACCGCCTCCCGGTCCTCTAACCGCTTTTACCAACCCCTTCTGCCTTAAAATATGCAGGATTTTTGATAAAAACTGTTTCGGAATACCTTCCGCTTGAGCTATTTGAACAACACGCACGGGCTTACCATTACTTTGACGAGCCAGATAAATCATGGCTCGCATGGCATACTGTGCCGTTGGTGAAAAAATCAAGCCTCACTCCTTAATAGATGACTTTACAATCAACTAATATTAAAGAAGTATAAATGGATTGTCAATATCTTTTTTAACAAAGCTTCGGTAAACTAAAACAGTAAAATGATATTGCGGAAAATTATAGAATAATTATTAAAATACAGGATAATTCTACATATTGGTATAATTGGGACCTTCTCCTCCCTGTGGAGTGACCCAGCGAATCACCTGATAGGGATCGACAATATCGCAGGTTTTACAATGAACGCAATTGGATGGAGTCAGTTGTAACTTCTGTTTTCCCGGGCGGTCAGGGTCATCCACCATCTCATAGACATGAGCCGGACAAAAGTGCTGACAGGGGTTGCCATATTCTTCGGTACAGCGGTTGTTGCAGATATCGAAATCGGTAATCTGAAGATGCGAGGGTTGTTCTTCATCATGCATGGTTCCGGATTTATAAACATCGGTCAGTTTATCAAAGGTATATTCATTATCAAATTTAACGGTCTTTTTGACGGGATCATGCCCGAACCGTTGGCGGTAGTTTTCAAGGGTTAACATATATTCGTAATCGTTTTTATTAATTCGGCGGTCAAACAGACCTCGCCCTCCGGTCGCTATCTGCATTGCGGCATGAAAAAGACCGGCGAATAAACCACCTTTAAAACCGGCATGGAAATTTCGGGATTTATATAATTCCTCTTTAGCCCAGCTGTTATCAAAGCGCTTTTGATAATTTCCCAAAACCGTACCAGAAAAATCATTCGCTTTAAGACCATCAATAACTGTTTCCGCCGCCATAATTCCCGATTTTATGGCAAGATGGACACCTTTTAACTTTTGGGGATTAAGAAATCCTGCCGAATCTCCGCCAAGTAACAAACCATCGGCATAAAGACGAGGCATCGAATAATAGCCATTATCGGGAATAGTCTTGGCTCCGTAATGCAACATTTTACCCCCCGAAAGAATCTTTTTTAGCAAAGGATGGGTTTTATATCGTTGGAATTTCATATGAGAGTCATTGGTCGGATCGGGTGAATTGAGACCAACGGCATAACCGGCCGATACCATTTTATCGCTCATGCCATAAATCCAACCCACGCCATATTCATAACTCGGTTGCGGAAAACCGATAGTATGAATCACTTGCCCGGCTTTTATCCGTCCTTCGGGAACTTCCCAAACCTCTTTAACTCCGGTCAAATAAACTTGAGGTAAACTTTTTTCTCTTAAGGATGGTATTTTCTCAAAAGCCTGACGAGTCAAAGAACCATGCACTCCTTCACACAGAATAGTAATTTTTGCTTTGATGATTGACCCGGGCTCAAAATTGGATTTTGGTTTTCCTTCTTTATCAAGTCCCATATCAACGGTTTGAACCCCGATGACATTACCATTTTCCACTATAAGTTCATACCCGGCCAATCCGGCATAAATATCTATTCCCTTACTTTCTACCTGCTCAGCCATCCACCCGGTAAACTTATTCAAAGAAATTATGTAATTCCCGTGATTATTCAAAGATGAAGGCATAAAAGGAAATTTAACCGCACTTTTTTCTTTCAGAAAATACATCGCTTCCGATGTCACTTCGGACTCAAGGGGAGCTTGTTTTTCTTTGTAATCGGGAATAAGCTCGGCAATTCCTTTGGGATCCATAACCGCTCCGGAAAGAGCATGAGCCCCTACATAGGAGCCTTTGTCCATCACCAGAATTTCAGGCATGTTGAGGGATTCTTTTTCTATCAATTCAGCTATTTTATAAGCACAAGCCAAACCGGCAGGACCAGCCCCCACTATTAATATATCTGTGTCAAGGATTTCTCTTTCAATGCCCATACCTATCCTCAATTAGTTTTTGAAGGAAGATACAGGGAACATAAAAAAAAAGCAATAAAGAATGTAAAAAGTTACCTTTTACGGGCTACCGATGAAGTATGATTTCTCTTGTTTTTGATTCCACTTCTGTTGTTACTTTCTCTTGTATTCCGTTTTTCGTTTTCTTGTTCAATATTGTTCCCGTTATAATTAATTTGTAACATTTCAGCGATTTTTCTTTTGTTATAACCGACAGTCATAAGACGAACTGTTTTTATGATGGGACGGCGTAAAAGATTATGATCCCGGGCCATCAATTTAATCACTTCTTCACGAGTAGGTAAACTTTTATCCAATTTGAATTCGGTATAAGCATCGGAAAAATTGTTCAAAAAGTGGTTGACGTTCAAATAACCGATGAGTTGTTCCAGTTCTTCATAAGTGAGCGGATCTTTTTCAATATCCCTTACATCTAAAATTACTCCGGCATCTTCAATGAACTTTTGAATCTCATTACATTTGTCATCGGTTCCATAGGTGAAAAAAGTCGCACGTTTTAAAGCCATATTTCCTCCAAACCATTTCCCATATATTAAAATATCTAACTACCTTACTTTTACAATTTCAGTGAATCTATCAAGTTAAAAGACTCGAGATATTACTGATACCTATGATTTAAATTGAGTCTATATTCAGACTAAAATTTATCTTAAATTAGGCTACTACTTTAAACAAAATAATACTAAATTGTCAACAAATTTTTTTGTTTTTTTCTATTAAATTAGGGTTTCTATATTTTCAAAACTTAAATTATAAAAACGATAGGCCGACCCTAAGATTAATCGCTCTTTTGAAATTATACTGATAATTTTGATATATGTATCGGCATTTATCAGCTTTTTTTAACACGTACAAAATATTAAACGATTTAACAACTTTTTTGTTGCACTTTTTTTCCGTGGAAAATGTTTTTCTTTTTTATCCTTTCATAACTTACAAAGTTTTTCAGTTTTCATAGACGCACGGCAATACTAATACCATCACGAATGGGCATAATAGTAGTAAAAAAGCGGCTGTCTTTATATAAATTTTCCGTGAATTCAACTATGGCTTTTGTTTTCGGGT
>JAADHM010000135.1 GCA_013151855.1 FCB group bacterium
GCTTTAACTCATTTATTACCAATAAAAAAGCCCGCCGAAAGCGGGCTTAAAAAAACAGTTAAAAACCAAAATAAACTAAACTTAATAATAATAACTTACCGAATGCACTCGACCGGTTGAAGCCAAAACATCAATGTTACTTATACCGGTAAATTCATCAATATCTACCATGGTTATAATATTCCCTCCGCCAAAAAAATTAGCTGAACCGTTAGGGTTATAAACAACGGCATTATCTTGAATATCGGTCCCTAAATATGAAATTTCCGGTGGAAGAGTATCCACTCTTACTACGGAATCCGTAGTCTCAAACATATAGTTGGTAGCACTGGAACTATCTTTTTTGAACAGAGTTAACGTCCTGGCGTTGCCATCAAAAAACACACCATAATTTACTTTATTGGTAATGGCCAAAGAACGAGCTAATCTCAATTCTGAAGTAATATCCCTATTAGTAGTACGAAATTTCACCTTTTGAAAGGCTGTTTGAAAACGAGGAACCGCCATTGCTGAAATAATACCGATTATTACCACCGCTGATAATAATTCTATCAATGTTATCCCTTTTTTAGTCTTCAATCTGCTTTTCATATTAATCACCATCCATACTTTAAATTATTCCCGACATTAAAAAATCACTTGTTTCTATTAAAATAAGTTATTTCGGTTAGAGTTAAGCATATCTTATACCATACTTGTCAAATTGTTAGTTTAATTACTATAACAACGATATCACCTTATTGTTAAATAACTTAAGAAAAATAAAAAACAAATTTTGTCTAAAAATTGAGTAATTATAACTATTTTATCCCTAAACAAAATATGGTAAACAGCCTATATAAATTGGATATAAGCAATTTATATTGACAATATTAAAATTAAGGTTAATTTAATAATAAGTACTCACTTTGAATATTTTTGTAAAAATCCTCAGGAAAGGAAACATCAATGACTCTCCGTTTTAATCATTTAAAACCTCTCCTCACCTTTTTTCTCTTAGCAATCTTTCTCTCCACTTCAACCAATGCTATCACCAAGTTGCCTTCTTTAGAAGACCATCCTTTAGTAATTGCCAAACAAACTTTTCCGCTATCTCAAACGACAAGAGAATTCCTGCAACAAAGAGATAATAAAACCGCTAAAATATGGGTGTTTTTTACTGATAAAGGTGTCTTCAACGACGCTGATTTTGCCGTCCAAGCCAGCAGAATTTACCTCAGTAAGAAAGTTTTGAAAAGACGTCATAAAGTAAACAAAGATAAAGTTGTTTTCGCAGATTTACCTGTTGTTGATTCTTACGTAAAAGCTGTAGAAAAAATGGGGGGGAAATTGCGGCGGGTTTCCAAATGGCTCAATGCCGCCAGCTATGAAATACCTTTAGATCTACTTGATAAAGTGAGTAATCTTCCTTTTGTAGCTTCCATTAAACCGGTTGCCGGTTTTAAAGATCCTTCCTTAACTTTCGACAACATTCCAACTGATAAAACTCAGGTATCAAAGGCAACTGCCGGAGGACTTCATTACGGATTATCTCAAACACAATTGAATCAAATAAATGTCCCCGCTATGCATAATAAAGGATATGATGGTTCCGGGGTAACCTTAGCTATGTTTGATACCGGTTTCCGTAAAAGCCACGAAGTATTTGCCGAGCATTTTGCCGAGGGAAGAGTATTAGCCGAATATGATTTTGTTTTCAACGATTCCAATACTGCCAACGAAGCGGAAGATGTGAGTTCCGCTTGGAACCATGGCACTTATACCTGGTCAACGGCTGCCGGATTTAAAGATAGCACTTTATACGGTCCGGCCTATAAAGCATACTATCTGTTAGCTAAGACCGAAGACGTTCGCAGTGAGACACCGGTCGAAGAAGACAACTGGGTGGCGGCCTTGGAATGGGCTGATTCTCTCGGTGCCGATGTGATTTCTTCGTCATTAGCTTATTCCGACTGGTATACATACAGTGATTTTGATGGTAATACCGCTACCATTACAATTGCAGCCAATACTGCCGCCGGTTTGGGCATTGTTGTTTGCAATGCTATGGGAAATGAAGGTCCCAGTTCCGGTACTCTTGATGCTCCCGCCGATGCTTTTAACATTTTAGCGGTTGGAGCCGTTGCCGCTGATGGTACCATAGCGGGTTTTTCCTCGAGAGGTCCCACTTATGATGGAAGGATAAAACCGGAAGTGTGTGCTATGGGAATATCCACCTCCTGCGCTTATGCTACCACCGATCATAGTTACGGAACAGCCAGCGGCACTTCTTTATCGACACCGTTAGTTGCCGGCGCTACTTGTTTGCTCATACAAGCTCGACCCACTTTCACCCCCGAAGAAATCAGAGCGGCTTTGATGAGCACGGCAAGTAATGCCAATTCACCTAATAACGACTACGGCTGGGGCATCATTGATGTTAATGCCGCTCTTCAATGGGGAGCCGATTTCGATGCTGATATTAAAACCGGAGACGCTCCTTTGAACGTACAATTCACCGATAATTCTCAACTAACCCCCACTTCTTGGAAATGGTCTTTCGGTGATGGTGATTCTTCCTTTGCTCAAAACCCATCTCATTTTTATGCTCAAGCAGGAGCTTATGATGTTTCCTTAACTATTGAGAGCAATGCCGGAGAAATTACCAGAGTAAAAAAAGGTTTTATATTAGCTTTCGGTGATACTTTAACTTTTGCTTCCGATTCCGCTTTTGCCGGTCATCAAGTCGTGATGTCAGTTAATTTGATTAATTCGGAAGATTTGAACATAATAGATATCCCTTTTACCTTTTCCGATGCCCCTGAAATAAAATTTGATTCGGCTTCCTTTGGCAGTCGTACTACCTATTTCGATGAAATCAAACCCGTTCTCTGGGACCCGTGGGGACATCGTTATGCCTATCGTCTAACAGCCGACACTGGTAGTGGGGCAACCCCCTTAAGCCCCGGTTCCGGTGAAATAATGAAATTATACTTTACTATCGATTCTCTTGAATTAGGAGGAACCACATATAATATCGATACTTTATCCAGCCCCTATCCTCTGGAATTAACTTCTCCTTATACAACCTACACGCCCCATCTTTTTATCGGTTCTATCTCAACTATCCATGTTCTCAGAGGTGATCTTGATAATAATCAAAAATTAAATACTAATGATTTATTGTATATGATTAATTATTCGTTCGACAATGGCACCCCACCTTTAACTATTCAATCTATGGACGTAAATGCCGATCTCACATTAAATATTGAGGATATAAACTATCTAATTAATTTTATGTTCAAGGGTGGTCCTCCGCCGGTAACACCATAAGATTCTATTATATTTTAAGAAAGCCGATAACAAGTTATCGGCTTTTCTTTTTTTTAATTAGAGAATTACAAACCTCAAAATTAATTAACTTATCTTAATTAGCTTTATCTGAAAATATATTATACCCTATCAAATAGCGAATTTACCGTTTCTATATATCACTTTGCCATCAGCCTTTATTTGGGAATCCTTTTTCAAATTACATACCATATCCCAATGAAGAGAGCTTTGGTTCTTCCCTCCCGATTCCGGTATGGAAGCACCCACGGCAAGGTGACAGGTGCCACCTATTTTTTCATCAAACAGCGTGTTTTTGGTAAATTCCTTTATTTCATAATTGGTACCGATAGCAAATTCACCAATGAAACGAGCACCTTTATCAATATTTAACATTTGGGTCAAAAAATCCTGATTCTTCCCCGCTGATTCTTTTACCACTTTACCGTTTTTAAATTCGAGACGCACATCTTCAACTTCTTTCCCCATATAAACAGCCGGGTAAGAATAGCGAATATAACCTTCGGCGGTATTTTCAATAGGTCCGGTAAAAATTTCACCATCGGGGAAATTTTCCGTCCCGGCACAATTAATCCACTTGCGACCTTTTACCCGTAGTTTCAAATCG
>JAADHM010000172.1 GCA_013151855.1 FCB group bacterium
GACGATAGTGTTCATTATCGTGTTTTTGGTGATCCCAATATTAATGAAATACGTTATTTTGTTGCCGGTGTGGTAAATATAGATACTTGCGAAACGTGCACTATTGACGGCAAACTTTGGATAGATGAATTAAGAGTTACCGATGTGCGCAAAGATGTCGGTAAAGCGGGAAGGTTTTCTTTTAATGGAAATGTTTCCGATTTATTATCGTATCATTTTAATTATCAATCGCAGGATCCGTATTTTCGGGGAATATCGGCGGCAACCAGGGGTGGTTCGGTTAATAATCTTGGTAGCGGTAAAACTCAAACAAGTTATAGTTATGGGGTTAGTTTTAACCTTAATAAATTTTTGCCTCGTTCCATGGGTGTTAGATTACCTTTTGCTTTATCATATTCAAAAGCAATACAAACTCCTTTGTTGCGCTCAAATTCCGATATCGTTTTACCGGCTGGTAGAAGAATTGCAGAGCAGACTGTCAGCGAAACAAAATCAGTAAGTATAAGTAGTTCGTTTAATCATAAGGGCAAGAATCCTCTTTTTAGTTTGTTGCTGAATCGTCTTAAATCCAAATTTTCTTATTCTCGTAATCAACAAAGAAGGGTACAAAATCCGTATGTTTTTGGTGAGAGTTATTATCTTAACTCGGATTTTGATTTTGGGATAAAAAAAGTCCCTGCTATTCCCATATTTTTCTGGACAAAACCATTTCCCATCATTAAAAAGGCATCCGGTTCGAAGTTATTTCTTTACCCTACTACCTGGACAACATCGGGTAAATATAGTAGGAATTTACAAATTAGTGATGATATTAATTATAATCGTACTTCTTCTGTTAAGCGTAATTTTAATGGAAATATGAAAGTAGGGTACAAAGTTTTTAGTAATCTCACTCTTTCCTATGATTATCAAACGATTCGTGACTTAAGTGATTTAGGTCTGGTGAACCTATCCATGAATAATTTCAAACTTGGTTTGGAAACACATTATGGACAAAATTTCAGTGCCAGTTATGATCCAAAGCTATTTACGTTTTTGACCTCAACATTTTCTTATAAAGCTACTTATTCTGATGATTGGGAAAGAACGAATAAAACTCGTCGTTCAGTTCTATCACGAGGTGAGGGAGTAAGCGGAAAATTCGACCATATCGCTTTTCTGGGAGGGAAGAAGAAAAGTAGTTCTCAAAGGAGATTTAGCAGAAGAGGAGGTAGCAGAGCGGGCAGTCGTGGGAAGAAAGTCAAAGTGGTGGGAAAGAAAAGCCCTTTTATGATCCTCCTTTGGCAGTCTTGAGGTTTTTGACAAGCTGGATTGTACCTGTCTCTTATTCTTATAATGAGTCCTATAAAAGTTCTCTTCCCGGTATGGCGACAAGACCCGAGTGGAAATACCGTTTTGGTTTAAGAAGAACTACCGACGTCCCCATTTTATCCGATGTTCGTCCTCAGTCGGCAACAGAAGGTAAATCCTATAATTTAACTTCCGGGTTTACTCTTTTTGGAGGATTGGTTACAACGGTTAATTATAAAAGATCTCTCGGTCGTGATTTGATAAAGCGAGGTCCCCGATATGAAAATATTTCAACCAGTTGGCCCGATCTTTCGATAAGGATTAAGAAATTTACCACCCTACCATTAATAAAAGGAATGGTTAATAAATTTATTGATGTTTTTAGTCCACGGACGGGTTTTACCAGACGAACAAAAGAAACCAAAGATGTTGTTGCCGGTTTTACGACTTTAAAAGTTACGACTAAGAATTATAGCCCTCTTTTATCGGTGAATTTTAAGTTGTTTCGTGCCTTGTCTTTGTCTTCAACATATTCGTATAATGAAAATAACCGAGCAAACTATAATCCGACTAATGGAGAAATTCAATCACTAACGATATCGACATCCAAATCTTTGGCTATAACATCACAGTATTCTTTTTCGTCTCCTCAAGGAATATCGATTCCACTTTTGGGAAAAGTGAAATTTAGATCTACCGTTGATATAAAACTCAATGTGAAGATAAATTCGAGCAAAACGGAAACGTCATCTTACGGTGGTTCTTTTAGACCATCGGTCGATAAATCGGATTTTTCCTTAATTCCTATTATTTCGTATACTTTCAGTCAGCAAATCAAGGGGGGATTGACTGTTAGATGGCAAGATTCCAAAGATAATTACCGTAATCGAAAAAATCATACTCGTGAAGTACAGCTTTGGACAGAGATAAGGTTTTAATTATTTTTCATTGACTTATTATTTTGTTTTTCTCTAATTATATTTATGGTTTTTTTGATGAAACGTAGTATTATTTGTTTTTTTATCGTTATTTTATTTATCTCTTGTTCTCCAAAAGAGATAACTCCGCCCATATTTGATGGACAGCGTGCTTATAGCTATTTGGTGAAGCAGGTATCTTTTGGCCCTCGTGTGCCCGATACTCCGGCTTCAGCAAAATGCCGAAATTATTTTTACAACTATTTTGAAAAGCTCGGGCTCAAGGTTGACTCCCAAGTTTTTACTTTTTATGACCCATATTCTCAATCTGAAAAAACTTTAGTCAATGTAATTGCTTCTTTCAAAAGCAAAAAAAAACCACAAGAATTGGGAATTGTCCTTATGGCTCATTATGATAGTCGTCCTCGTGCCGATTACGCTTCCGATCCTAAGTTGAAAAATAAACCTATCGACGGCGCTAATGACGGCGCTTCCGGAGTGGCGGTGCTTATGGAGCTGGCCAATTTGTTCAAGCAATCCCCCCCCCCTTACAATGTTGATTTGGTTCTCGATGATGGTGAGGATTGGGGGAAAGTCGGTGATGATAACCTATATTGTCTCGGGGCACAGCATTTTGCCAAAGGAAATATTAGAGACAAATATCGTTTCGGTATCTTATTAGATATGGTAGGTGATAGCGGTCAACAGATTTATCGTGAGGCTTATTCGGAAAATTATCATAAAGAATTAAATGATATGATTTGGAAAGCCGCCGCTGATTTGGGAATAAAAACTTTTCATAATTCGGTTAAATATACTGTCATTGATGACCATTTATATTTGAACAGTGCGGGAGTGCCTGCTATTGATATTATTGATTTCGACTACCCTTATTGGCATACGGAATTTGATACCTCCGATAAATGTTCTGCTCGGTCTTTGAAAAATGTTGGTGAAGTGGTTGCTAAAGTTATATATAATCCTTTGTTATGGCCCAAAAAGTAATCAATAAACTTCGTGACTTTCCTTCCATTGAAGAATTGCTTCAAAGTCCGAAGCTTACTTCTTTAATAGCATCAATCCCTCGTCCCATGTCTGCTTTGATAGTAAAGCAGGTGGTAGCAGAATTGAAAACTAATTTTAAAACAAATAAAAAATCCGTAACACAGCAGGAAATAATCAATCACATAAAGGAACGAATTTTTGTTTTTAAACGAAAAGAAATTTCAAAAGTGATCAATGCCACTGGTGTCGTTGTGCATACCAATTTGGGTCGAGCTCCTCTTTCGGACTCTCTCTTTGAAGCTATCAAAAAAACGGTAGTCGGCTATGGAAATGTTGAATTTGATTTGGAAAAGGGTAAACGTGGACAGCGTGGAGAAGCCTGTGAAAAATATTTGTCTTTGTTAAGCGGTGCTGAAAGCGCTACGGTAGTTAATAATTGTGCGGCGGCTTTATTCATAACCTTGAACAGTTTGGCGCCGAGAAAAAATGTTGTTATCTCTCGTTCGGAACTGGTACAAATTGGTGGCGGTTTTAGAATTCCGGACATTTTAAAAAAATCCGGTGCCAAACTTTCTGAAGTGGGGAGTACCAATATTACAACTTTAACCGATTATGAAAATAACCTTGATGATAAAACCGGTTTGATTTTAAAAGTACATCAGAGTAATTTTGTTCAACGAGGTTTTATTAAACAGGTTTCCTTAAAGCAACTGGTCGCACTTGGTGCCAAAAACAATCTTCCCGTAGTTAATGATTTGGGAAGTGGAGTATTTGTTTCCACCAAGGATATTTTAGGTTGTGCGGAACCCACGGTTCAGCAATCGGTTAGAGACGGCGCTTCCCTTACTACTTTTTCGGGAGATAAAATGTTAGGAGGGGGACAAGCGGGTCTTATTGTGGGGAAAGAGAAATATATCAAAAAGATAAAAAAGAATCCTCTTTTTCGCACTATGCGCGTGGATAAAATTGTTTTTTCCATTTTGGAAAAGTTGTTGGAGTATTACCTAAATGACCAATGGCAAAACGAAATTAAATTATGGTCAATCCTTTCTGTTCCCGAGGCAGAGCTTTATAAAAGAGGTAAAAAAATATTGAAAAATCTTGGCCATCCCGAAGGAATTTCTATTCAAGCTACTAAGGCTTATGTCGGTGGCGGCGCTTTACCGGAGGCTGATATCCCTTCGATTGGAATACTATTCTCTCAACAGTACCATGCTGACAGATTATTGAAGGCTTTTAGAGAGTTGACAATTCCCATTATTGGCCGTATCGATAATGACTGTTTCATCTTAGATTTAAAAGCAATCGATGAATACGATTTACCTTATGTAATAAAGTCAATAAAACAAACTATTTAGTCTTTTTTTAAAATAATATGTTAATAATTGGTACCGCAGGACATATTGACCACGGGAAATCGTCTATCGTAAAAAGAATAACCGGCACCGATCCCGATCGTCTTCCGGAAGAGAAAAGCCGGGGGATGACCATTGATTTGGGGTTCGCTTTTTATGAAACACCGGGCAAGGATACTATCGCATTCATCGATGTTCCCGGCCATGAAAGGTTCGTGAAGAATATGGTTGCCGGTGTGGGGGGGATAGATGCTGTTATGCTGGTTATTGCCGCCGATGATGGCTGGATGCCTCAGAGCGAAGAACATTTCCAAATCGTGAGATTGTTGGGAATTCAAAGAGGGTTTATCGTTATCAATAAGATCGATTTAGTAGATAAAGATTGGTTGGAACTGTTAACTTTAGATATTCGAGAAAAAGTGAAGGGAACCTTTTTGGAAGCCGCGCCTATCTTTAAAGTATCATCGGTTACCGGTGAAGGTTTCCAAGAGTTAATAGAATATCTTAATACTTTACCCACTCACCTTGAAAGTCAGAAAGATATAG
>JAADHM010000085.1 GCA_013151855.1 FCB group bacterium
GGTATTTTTCTTTTGTTCTCCATAGCCATCTTCCTTACGTTCTATCACACGGACGCTGGCCTCATGGCACCGATTGGCTCTGTGAAGCGGCGGCGGAAACTTATCTCCCCCTTCTAAAAGTTATCCACGAATTGATAGAGGAAGATTATCATCCCAAATTAACCCTTGACATTTCTCCGGTTCTATGTGAACAACTTTTCGACAACTCCTTCAAAGAAGAATTCGTTTTCTATCTGAATCAGAAAATCAAGGCTGCCCAACATGATAGTGAAGAATTTTATAAATATGGCCAACAAAACATGTTGGCTAACGCCCACTTTTGGGAAAATTTTTATCAGTCAAAATTAGATCAATTCAACAATATCGGTCAGGACATTATTTATGAATTTAAAAAACTTCAAGATGAAGGTTATGTGGAAATAATCACCTGTGGCGCCACCCATGGTTACTATCCTCTTTTATCACGAGATGAAACTCTTCAGGCACAAACCAAATTAGCCGTAAAAAATTATCAAAAACATTTCGATCGCCCCCCCCGTGGTATTTGGTTGCCCGAATGCGCCTACCGTCCCCGTTACGATTGGGCTCCTCCGGTTCCTATCAACGGCGTACAAAAGTCTTATCCTCGCAAAGGTGTCGATGAATTTCTATCGGAAAATAGTCTTGAATTCTTCATTATCGATTCAGCTTTGCTCAAAGGCGGCAAATCAATCGGTATCTACATTGACCGTTTTGAAGCTTTGAAATTACTCTGGGGACAATTTGAAAAAAGCTACCACCCGCGGGAAGAAGAAAAAGATAAGACACCGCGCGATGTTTATCTGGTATCTTCTTCGCCCGAAGGTAAAAAACCGGTGGCTATTTTTACTCGCGACCCGGAAACCGGTCTTTTGGTTTGGTCGGGTGAACACGGTTATCCCGGGGATGGCAACTACCTTGATTTCCATAAAAAACGTTTCCCCGGAGGCCATCGTTACTGGGCGGTTACTTCGGCTAAGTCCGATTTGGCCGACAAAGTGGAATACAATCACCAATCGGCGCTCAGTCGTATTCCCGAAAATGCTCAACATTTCAGTGACAAAGTAGTGGAGATACTTGACCAATTCTATGAATCTTCCAAAGAGACCGGAATTCTTGTTGCTCCTTACGATGCCGAATTGTTCGGACACTGGTGGTTCGAGGGTCCTCTGTTTTTGAAGCAGGTGTTAAAAAATATATCTGAAAATAACGATATCGAACTTACCTTTCTTTCAGAGCACCTCGACCGTACCCAACCTACTCAGATTATATCGATTCCCGAAGGAAGCTGGGGACAAGGGAACCATCATTATATATGGCTCAATGAGCAAACGGAATGGACTTGGAAAAATATATATGAGGCGGAAGCGAAAATGCACGAGTTGGCTCTTTACTGGGAAGAACACCCCGGCAAACATGATACGGAATTGGAATCATTGCTCAAACAACTGGGACGAGAGCTTTTGTTACTGACAGCTTCCGATTGGCAGTTTTTAATCTCCACTTTTGCCGCTCGTGATTATGCCGAATTACGGTTATTTGAGCATTTTCAGGATTTCCAACATCTTGTCACTATTATAGAGAAAAAAATTAAAAACGGAAAAATCGAACCGGGTGATTGGCAATTCTTTAATGACTGCCACAAAAGAGATATCCTTTTCGATGAAATTGAAATCGGATGGTTTGCCCGTGTCGAATACCCCATACAAAAGACAGAAACCGTGTAATTAAACAATTATCGACATAAACTAAAAGGTTCTCCGAACAAAAGAGAACCTTTTTTTATTTATATTAAATATTTTTAATTGATTATAATTTATCAATACTCAAATATTACAGTATGAGAATTATCAAAGGCGCTGAACGCTGCCCATATTGCAAAGAAAAAATAATTGCTGGTGCCACCAAATGCAAACATTGTCACTCTGATATAACTCTGATAAAAAAGAAAAGGAGATGGTGGCAAAAATATAACAATTTTAAAGTGGGATTACTCTTTGGTTCTTTGATAACTTTGATCATCATCCTGTTTATTTATTTTTATTTTATTCATTAGTTAAAGTAGGAACACGCCGTGGCGTATTCCTACAAATAATTGAAGACACGAATGCCTCACCGCTTGGGGGTGAGATATTTTTCTTGTCTATATTAAAAACAAAGACACTTTAATCACCCTTTATCCAACTCACTGCAAGCGGTGAGGCTCCTGCGCAGGGATCCTTGACTTAATTGTTAGTCTCAAGGATCCTTGGTCTACTGAAACTTTTACAAAGGCTGTCCCAAACCGGCTTGTTTAAGAGCTTCCATATCCACTCCTTGATTACAACAACAGGATGCTAATTTTCCGTCAATGGCAACGGCGGGAATGGATTTGATACCGTATTCTTTAGCTTTTTGGTGGCATTCATCGGTTTCGCAGGCTTTGTTAAGGTCATAAACGATGACCTCGCAACTCGGACAGGCGGCGGCTTTTACCTGCTCCACCGTTTCATCACATACCGGACAACCGGCGGTGAAAACTTCGATTTTTCTTTTGTGAGACATTTTAAACCTCCTTAGGTTTTTGGTTAAGGATGACAACTGGGGCATGTTGACCCATTTTCATTATTGTTTGAAGGATTTGCCGATTTTTTGGGAATATTGTTCCAGATTGATGCCGCAATCAAAATTGCCGCACCGACATAGAGAACATAATCGGATGTTTGAAAATATTTACCGGCTAAAATTATTATCGCACTGACTAATCCCAGCGCAAAAGGAGCGTAACCTCTTCTGGTTTTGGCATTATAAAACAGGCTGAAAAGTGAAATTGATAACAAAATACTAACTAAGATATAAAAATAAGTTCCCGTCATCAGAAAACCCAAGCCAACCGCCGATAAAATACCGGCATAAATAGGCCAGCAAGCGGGGCAGGTTACATTGGGTAATAAGGCGGCGCCTATGGCGGGGATTATCGATAACTGCCGTTTATTCATTTTTCATTTCTTCATTTTTGAAAAGCAGTAATTTATCTTTTATCAACTTTTTCGAAGGATAACCTTGCCATTTATCACCATTATGATAACGACGGCAGCGCATGGAATACTCGGTGGTGTTGTCTTCTTTGATTTCCATATCTTTTCCCTCAATGCGGATTGACGGTGAACCGAGAAACCGTTTCGCAATGGCATCTTCGGGGTTGTTTACTTTAATTATCTCAATTTCACTCTCCGTATTGGTTTCCTTAAGGGCTTCCTTCAAGTTTTGAAGGGCTTGCTCGTGGTTGGGACAACCGTCAAAGTATAATAGTTCGATTTTCATTTTATTTTCCTCCTTGGGATAAAGACTCTATTATGGGACAATTACTTATTTTTTTGGTTTTCTGACATTCGATAATGAGTTTGCTTAAGCTCTTTTTCAATTTGTTCAGCTGTTTGATTTGTTGGTTGATATATTCCAGTTTCTTTTCTGCAATCTTGCGAACATCGGTACATTTGTAAATAGCGCCGTCGGCAAGGGACAAAAGTTCTGAAATTTCAGATAACGAAAACCCTAACTCCTTGGCATTTTTGATAAAAAGCAACCGTTTCAAATCTTTTTGAGTGTATTGCCGATATCCGCTTGGGGTTCTTTGCGGTTCAGGCAACAGTTTTTTCTTTTCATAAAATCTGATGGTTTCTTTGTTTATGCCGGCTTGAAAAGCCAGTTCGCCGGTACTTAAGATTGTCTTTTTCATTTTTATCTCCATCGTTAATTTATTAAACGCTCTGTAGTATAGTACAGGGTTTCAAAAAATAAATATTATTTTTTTTTAAATGGAGAAATTATAAAAGAC
>JAADHM010000103.1 GCA_013151855.1 FCB group bacterium
CAGAATCGATTCCATAGACCGACTGCGGTATTTACCTCGTATGGAAGGAATGGCGCAATAACTGCAAAGCCGATTACATCCGTCAGATATTTTTAAATAGGCGAATGGTTTGTCATTGTCAATATATCGACTATCCCAGCTTAGATAATCTAATTTGCGCACTTCTGTTTTTATTGTCTTTTTGATTTTTAATGATTTGCCAACGGTATCCGCTATGGAATCCAGCTCGCCCAAACCAAAAGCACCGTCCAATTCCGGCATTCCTTTCAAAAGCTCATCACCGTTCCGTTGAGAGAGACAACCGGCAACATAAATAGTTTTTAATCTGCCTTTGTTTTTCAATTGGCTTAATTGAAGCAGGGCTTGTATTGATTCTTCTTTGGCAGGGAGGATAAACCCACAAGTGTTGACAATAATTGTCTCCGCATCCTCAGGAGCGGCAACCGGTTCATGTCCCTCGGAAATCAAACGAGCTGAGATATAGTCCGCATCCACATCATTTTTAGGACAACCCAGTTTATGAATATAAAATTTCATTTTACAATTTAACTCTTTCCACCGAATCAGGGAATTGTGGTTCAAATAAATTGTGGTCACATGGCAAATTATATTTTTGCTTGAGAAAAATTATCTTGTTTAATTCATCGTTGACATCAAAATAGTCAATTTGTTTCAACTTCACTTTTTCTTTGTCAATAATAACAATCATCGAATCCGGATAATCACCGCTTATGTCAGACTTTTTTAACAAACGATATTTCTTATTCGATTTTATTATAAATGTTTTGTAAATTTTATCAAGTTTGGTTAAAAATATCATTTCGTCAAGACCGGAGCTATCAGGATCTTCTATTATCACTTGGTTATTGCTTCGAGAGTATTCATAAGTTTTTTTGAGGTCGTATAAATATTGTTCGTCTCCCATTTTAATGTTGTACCTTCCATCGGAAGCAAAAAAGGCACTTCCGTAGGTAGTGTCAACTTGGTCGAAAATATCCGATTCAATAAGATTTATGAATTCAAAATAAAAACATCCCTTCCGGTTCAATTTATCTTTTAACTTTTGAAAACTGTCAGCCAAGACAACTTGGCCAATAGTAAAAATTATTATTATTACTATGACAAAAATCTTTTTCATATCGATATTATTATACATTTAACTATGGGATCAGTTCTTTTCGGAATTCGTCTGAGGAATTTGATTGGGATTGGAAAAAATAGTATCAATATATGATTTATCAACCAGTACTTCCCGGGCTTTCGAACCGTCAAACGGTGAAACAATGCCTGCTTGTTCCAGTTTGTCGATAAGTCGTGCCGCTCGTTGATATCCGATACCAAGTCTTCTTTGTAATAAGGAAACAGAACCCTGTTTGTGTCGAATAACCACTTCACAGGCTTCTTTAAAAAGAGGGTCGCCAAAATCTATTTCGACTTCGGTAGCTTCACCGGTCGCTTGCGTAATACCTTCCAGAGCCAACATTTCCAGACCTTGTTCTTTGATAGACTTAACGATAACTTCGGTTTCGTTACTGGAGAGATAAGCCCCGTGGATACGTAAAGCTTCGGGATGTCCGGTATACAAAAACAACATATCACCGGCTCCCAGAAGCTTTTCGGCGCCGTTAGCATCGATAATCGTCCGTGAATCGACTTTCGATGATACCTGAAAAGCGATTCTTGAGGGGAAATTTGCTTTTATAAGACCGGTGATAACATCAACCGAAGGCCTTTGAGTGGCTAAAACAAGATGGATGCCTACCGCTCGAGACATTTGCGCTAAACGGGTAATAAGCATCTCCGTTTTAGATGAGGTTGAAGACATCATCAAATCCGCTAATTCATCAACACAAATAACAATATATGGCAGAGTATCTTCTTGTGATTTTTGTTTTTTATTATAATCGACAATATTACGTACCGAAGCGTTAGCCAGTTTTCGATACCGTTTTTCCATTTCCGTAACAGCATCAGATAAAACGCGTTCCGCTCGTTTCGGTTTGGTTACTACCGGACGAGCCATGTGAGGGATACCGGAATAAATGGAAAGCTCTAACATTTTGGGGTCAATGAATATGAAGCGCACTTGATAAGGATGTAAACGATAAAGCAAAGAAGTAATCATCACATTCATGCCCACGGATTTTCCCGAACCCGTAGCGCCGGCAATTAAAAGGTGAGGCATTTTGGTCAAATCAGCCACAAACGGTTTTCCCGAAGTGGTTTTTCCCAATGCCAAAGGTAATTTCAATTTGGAATCTCTAAATTCATCGGATTCGATAATATCACGAAGATAAACCATCTGGGGGTTACGGTTGGGAATCTCTACCCCCACAGCGGCTTTACCGGGAATGGGGGCAATAATTCTAATTCTTCTTGCTTTCAGCGCCAGAGCCAAATCATCAGATAAGTTTATTATTTGATTAACTTTTATACCCGCTCCGGGTTTAAATTCGTATCTGGTGATGATAGGACCGGGAAATTTTTGAATCTCTCCCTCAATGCGGATGTTAAAAGTTTCCAAAGTTTCTTTCAACATGCGTGCGGTAAAATTTATTTCATCGCTATTGACAGAACTGCCTTTATTTGGATTTTCCGTTAGAAGTTTTATGTGAGGATATTCGTATTTCATTGATTTTACCTGAAGCGGTTCGGCTTGTTTGACAATAGTAGCTTTTCTTCTGGGAAGTTTTTTTTCTGACTCCGAAACTTCATGAGGAGGCTGAGAATAAATAGAGTTTTGTTCAATTTCTTTTTCCAACACATCTTGAAACGAATTGCTTTCATCATCGGAATCACCGCTTGTTTCATCACTTTCAAAGATAGAAATTAACCGCTTGAATGAAAATAGGTTGCGAAACACACCTTTTACAGTACTAAAAGTTGATTTCAAAAATATAAAAGTTCGCTTGCGGACGATTTCGCTGTGACGAAAAGGTAATTTTATTTTAACGGATAAAAGCCGCACAACGGGAGTATATATCAAAAGTAAAATAAGAATTAATCCGGCGAAAAAAATGTACGAACCTAATTCACCTATTAATTTGATAAAGAATCGGGTAAGTTTTTCTGTCACCAAACCACCGGCAGCTCCCGTTTCGAGACTTAATTGCCTGGAAACAATGAGATGTATGTTGTATATCATGGTACCTATCAGAGAACCGATAAAAAGGACTAAGCCATTTATTTTTAAACGGTTAACTGTTTCTTTAGAAAATAAACGAAATGATATTAGAATCAGCCCAAAAGGGAGAAAAAACGAAAGCCACCCAAAAAGAACTAAAGCAAAATAAGATAAGTAGGCACCAACTAACCCTCCTTGATTATGATACTGCAATTTAAAAGGGCTAAATTGATTGTCTATTTGACCGGTAATTCTTTGGTCATCGAGTTGGTAATGAGTACTTAAAGAAACGAGCAAGAGAAGAGCCAATAAAACAAGAAGTATTCCTATAACTTTTTGCCGTTTATCGTGAGGGTTATTATCTTTCTTTTTAGCCATAAGTTAAATTTGATAAAAAATATATAAAATGCAATTTAAAACTGAAAAAAAAGGCAGGGTATAAAACCCTGCCAAAATAAAAAAGAATAATTTTTATTTTTTAACAGCTTCTTTCAAATGTTTACCGGCTCTGAATACCGGTACTTTGGTTGCCGGAATATTAATAGTAGCACCGGTTTGAGGATTTCTACCAACGCGGGCTTTCCTTTTGGAAATCGAAAACGACCCAAAACCGGAAAAACTAACTTTCTTTCCCTTTTTAAGTTGGTTGGTATCTCCGCTCATGAAAGCCGTTAAAGCTTCACCGGCTTGTTTTTTGGAAATG
>JAADHM010000119.1 GCA_013151855.1 FCB group bacterium
TGATACCTAAATTGGCTCCATCGACATAAAAACGCCTGATAGTTTTCAATAACAAATCGATAATAACCATTTTAGCTCGATAATAAGAATTGGTTTCCAGATGTTTAACCGAGGTCTGATCTAATTTTTGCTGGATGCTTTCTTTTTCTTTCGAAGCATGGTCATAAGTCATTTCAAGAAAATGGTAAAAATCATTAAAATATACTTTGCTGTTTTCTGAGAGAGACATAATAAAATAACCCTTATCATCCTTGCGTATTTTAGGATCTTTACTATGTTCTAATCTCTCCTGTGAAAATCCTCGTTGATATCTTCCCTCTAACATAAACTCTCCTTATCAATTATAACTGAAAGGCTATAATGCATTGACTGTGCCACCTCAGATAAAAACCCAAACAAACGCTATTATTCCGACATATCTTGTTGTTATAAAAAGAGATAAGCCATATTATCAAAAAGAGTAAAGGGAGTATAGTTTGCTAAAGATAAAATGAATACTATTGCATACAGGTGATATTTTGTTACTGTTATGTAAATAATTGCAAGTAACCAAAGATGTTAAAAAAATAGCCAATTTTTGCTATGTCACTTTGTTTTTATAAATCAGAGTCAAATTTCATCATCAATTTTCCGATATAATTAATGCTTAAATTGATAATTGTAAAATATCTAACCGTTAAAAGGAAGACTTCAAAATGCAAACCCAATGGCATCAAGATGTCAAGTATCAACAAAAGAACAAAAAAAAGTCAAAATCAAAAAACAAAAGACAGCTTATGGAATGGCAGGATAGTTTAAGCCAGAGAAAAAATCGTCAATTACGTCATTTTCGCAAAAAGATATTAGAAAGATTAAAATTGGAAGAAATAGAAAATATTAATTGATAAATTAATTGCTATAATTATGTAGAAACACGCCGCGGCGTATTCCTACACTTTTTTAGTGTTGGTAATTTGTCAGGTTACCTTCGCCAAAATAAAAAACCAACTCTCTTCATTTCTATGAAAACAGAAATCAACCTTCCATCGTGGTAGCTTTTGTTTACCGAAAGTGAGCGTGGGCTACCCCTTTCTTCATTATAAAATAAAAAAGCACCTACAACAAATAGGTGCTTAGTATATATTTTATTTATGTAACAGAAAACTATGCTGTTAAAGCTTTCATAGCCTCTTTGCGGTTGTCATAATGTTCAAATACGGATATCAAACGGGTGATAGTTAAAATTGATTCGATTTTGGTAATGTTGACAAGAATAAGCCTGCCACCGGCATTTTTAACCGTGGTCATAGCGGTAATCAACATCCCCAATCCCACGGAATTCATCCAATCAACTTTCGATAAGTCAATGATGAATTTCTTTTTATTCTGATTAATATATTCATGAATCCTACCGTGAAATAGCGTTGATCCTTCCCCGCCCATAATCTTACCGGAGATTTCAATAATCACCACATTATTCTCTAAATAATCTTCAAATTTCATTTGAGCACCTTATCTAAAAAATTATATATACATCATACATCACTATGTATTGGCATATTTATTACAAGAAAATTAAAATACTATTAAGTTTTTTTAAATAATACTTTCCCGTCACCAAAAGCAAGTTATTTTTAACTTCAGAAACTTGATAAAATCGAACAAGATACGAAGAAAAATAATATTAGTTTGTTATTGTAACCATTTACTTATTAAAACAGTTCAAATTTTTTAATAGCGCATAAAACAAGATGATTGTATTATAGCAAAGTTATGGAATTTTTTGGTATAAAACCGGGTCGTCAGGTAGCCATTTATTTTATCATTGCTATTCTGATCGGTACCGTTCTTTTGCTTTTACCGGTAAGTAGCAAAAACCAGCCGATAGAGTTTATCAATGCCTTATTTACGGCAACTTCGGCTATCTGTGTTACCGGCTTGACTGTTCTTGATACGGGAAAGGATTTTTCACTTTTTGGTCAAATTGTCATTTTACTGTTAATTCAATTAGGCGGCATTGGTATCATGACTTTCACCACCGCGATTTTAGTCTCCATAGGTTCCAAGTTATCATTTCAGGATAAATATGGTCTTTCTCAATCTCTTGGTGCCGGGATTAGAACGCCCACCAAATCATTATTAAAAGCGGTTGTTATTACCACTTTATCTTTCGAGTTGGTTGGTGCTTTAATACTATTTTTTAAATTTCGTACTCAGTTTTCGTTTGGTCATGCTGTTTTCAACGCCATCTTTCACGCGGTCTCTGCTTTTTGTAATGCCGGCTTTTCAACTTTCAGCAATAGTTTGGAGAACTATCGTTTTGATCCCTTTATAATTATTGTTTTCTCCTTATTGATAATTTCCGGGGGGCTTGGTTTTGCCGTTATCAGAGAGCTGATGACAAAACTTAAACATAAGGAAATCAAACTTTCTCTTCACTCCAAACTCTGTTTGACCACCACCGCGGCCCTTTTGATAGTCGGTACGGTGGCGTTCTACGGTGCTGAAAGCAGTAACCTTTTTAAAGATACCGGTATTGGTTATAATCTTTCCAATGCTTTTTTTCAAGCCGTCACCTGCCGCACAGCCGGTTTTAATACCCTTTCACAAATTCATCTCACCGATGTCAGTATTCTCCTTTCTATGATTCTGATGTTCATCGGTGCCTGCCCGGGTTCTACGGGAGGCGGGA
Source organism: FCB group bacterium (assembly GCA_013151855.1). Classification (GTDB taxonomy): domain Bacteria; phylum Zixibacteria; class MSB-5A5; order GN15; family FEB-12; genus JAADHM01. The sequence goes on from JAADHM010000119.1 coordinate 2,672, forward strand.
CCAAAACAACCACTTTCGCCATTATATCACTTTTGGTTTACGACAGATTTATCGGTCGTCGAACCGTAACCGCCTTTAAAAGGTCTATCACCAATGACTCTATAAGCAGGGCGGCAACGATTTTACTTTTGGCTATTATGATTATCGTAATTATGTTTGTTTTCTTATTGTTTACCGAAGATATTCCCGCCGCTTTCAGTTTGGGTCACGGATGGTTTGTCGACAGCCTTTTTGAAGTTATTTCCGCTTTTGGAACGGTGGGACTATCTATGGGAATAACTTCTCATTTACACTATTTAGGTAAGATAATTTTAATTATATTAATGTTCACGGGGCGTGTCGGATTGTTAACCTTGGCTTTCGCCTTAGCCCGACCGCCCAAACAGGGAGAAATTGTTTACCTCGAAGAAGGGGTAATGGTAGGATAAAGGTAAAATTATGAAACAGTTCGCCATAATCGGTTTGGGAAATTTTGGGGCCATGGTCGCCAAAGAATTAGCCAGTCTCAAATGTAAAGTCACCGCCATCGATACTGACAAAACCAAAGTGCAGTTACTTGAGGAAAATTCCCAAGTGGTAGTTATTTTAGCTAATGCTACGGAACGCAAGTTTTTGGAAAATTTGGAAGTGGAAAATTTCGATTGTTGCGTCGTTTCCACCGGAGATGATTCCCACGCTTCCATTCTTATTACTTTACACTTGAAAGAATTGGGCGCCAAAAGAATAATTGTCAAAGCCAATTCCGAAGAACATGCTAAAATACTTATGAAAGTCGGCGCTTCGGAAACAATCATCCCCGAAGAAGAAATGGCTATCAAACTTTCCCATTCTTTGGCACAACCGAACTTGGTTGACTATTTACCGTTAGCACAGGATTATCATGTAGCGGAATTAATTCCCCCCGAGAAATTCATTGACAAAAAACTTTTGGATTTAAGACTTCGTTCTCAATACCGCATTCAGGTCATCGCCATCAAACATCAAACCTCGGGAGAGTTCAACTTCGTCCCCGGTGGTGCCTATAAAATAAAAAAAGATGATATCTTAGTGGTACTGGGTAAAAAAGAAGATATTAACAATATCAAAGAATAGAAGTGATATTAAAACTATGGGGGTTGACCTATCCCCATAGTTGGCAGACGGGGACGTCTGC
>JAADHM010000102.1 GCA_013151855.1 FCB group bacterium
CGACCGACGGTTTGGGAAGAGCTACCAACTCGCCATCGGGTTGTTGGTCAAATTGCATAAACACCAAATTCCATATTTCCACGAAGCGGTCGGTCTCACCGTTGATAACATCGGAAGCGCCTTGTCCGAATTTTTCTCCTCGGTCGTAATGAATTTCCGAGCAAGGTCCGCAGGGACCCACCGCACCCATCGACCAATAATTATCCTTTTTGCCAAAACGCAAGATATGGCCATCTTTTAATGGCGGCGCTATTTTCTCCCACAACCGAAAAGCCTCATCATCGGTTTCATAGACGGTAGCATAGAGCCTATCTGCCGGAAGTTTCAACACTTTGGTAATCCATTCCCAAGCGTAACCGATAGCTTCTTCTTTAAAATAATCCCCAAAAGAAAAGTTGCCCAGCATTTCAAAAAAAGTATGGTGCCGGGCGGTAAAGCCAACATTGTCCAAGTCGTTATGCTTCCCTCCGGCGCGAATACACTTCTGACAGCTGGTTGCCCGCGGAAAGTCAGCCTTGCGTTTACCGGTAAAAATATCTTTGAACTGATTCATTCCGGCGTTGGTAAACAAAATAGTCGGGTCATCAAAAGGAATGACCGATGATGACGGCACCAAATGGTGATTTTTTTGTATGAAAAAATCCAGAAACGATAGTCTGATATCAGCAGTCTTAATAGTTAAGTTCCTCGTCTTTTACTTTTAAAAGTTGTTCCCACGCTTTTTTGGATTCTTCATATCCAAAACCGCGCCGTGAAAGATAATTATACGACTTCTTGCGCGCTACTTCAAGCTCAAATTGTTTAAATTCATGCCATCTTTTTCTCAAAGCTCTCAAAGCCCTTTCTTCCTTGCTTTCTTCGGATAACACCGCTTCGGCTATTTCCGCAGCCAGAGAACGCTCAATCATTTTCTTTTGTAAATAAGCCATTAAAAAAGATTTTCCACAGGGACGGAAAGTAACCACCTTTTGAGCTTTATCATAAGCATACTTATAATCATCCAAATAGCCTAAGCGTTTATATTTTTTTATGGTTTTTTCAATAATATCACCACAGAATTTTTTCCGTTTTAGCTTATTCTTCAACTCTCCGATAGAGTGACTACGCATCGTTAAAAGGCGCACCGTCTCCTTATCACAAGCAAACACCTCCGCTTCATAAATTAACTGTTCATATTGAGAAGGAGTGAGGACAATCCCCTCAACCAAACGAAAGTTATAAACAGTTTCCTTATTAACTTTCAGCGGTTTTTCGAGCTGGGAAATTTTAACTAAAAAAATATTTCCCTGTTGCTTTAGTTGAAGAATCTTTTTTTGAGCTTCCACCATAGTAACTAAAATATTTATAATCACCCCCACGACAACAAATATTATAAATAAAATATAAACAAAAGTATAAATACAACACCAAACTACCTCAAAATACAAAAAAAATTTTAAAAAATAAAATCAATGTTGACATTCAATAAACCTTTTATTATTCTTTGTCGTCGAAAGTATAACAGGTAACTTATTATTATATATAGTGTTTTTGAATAAAAAATTTGCTCTATTTATAACCTTATATTTAACAACAAGCAATAGAGTAATTAACTTTATTACCTATTAGTTGCTTTTAAGGAGCAATGATGGATTTAGATTTGGGACTACAAGGAAACATCGAAAAATTTACTTTGGCTGAAATATTTCAGTTAATTGCCGCCAGCCGTAAATCGGGAACGTTAGGAATTCAAAAAGACGATTCCATCGTAATGGTTTATTTTAAAGAAGGCAATGTCGTTTATGGTTACGGACCCCGTCAAACTTTCCATTTGGGACAATTCCTGAAGGAAAAAGGGATAATTTCCGACACCCAACTTGAAAAAGCAATTAGGATTCAAAGCAAAACGGAGAATACTAAAAGGTTAGGGGAAATTCTAATCTCCCACGGTTTTATCGATCGCTCCGATTTACAAGAAGTTATCAAAAAGCAAGTGGAAGAGTTGTTGTTTTCTTTGCTTTCTTGGAAAAAAGGCTCTTTCAAGTTTTACGAAAATCAATTCCCCACCGAAGAAGAAATAACCGTATCTCTTTCGGTGGAAAATATTATCCTCGAAGGACTCAGACGCCTTGATGAAATGAATATGGTCAAAGATGTTTTGCCCAATTTAGACGATGTTTATACCATTTCCGCTGCTCAAGGAGGACGAACCCGCGACGTCAGTCTTCAGGCAAAAGAATGGAACATTATGGCTTTGGTTGACGGGCATCGGAGCATCAATGAGGTTTGTCGTTATAGCTCTATGACTAAAGAAGAGACCTTAAAAAAACTGGCGCAATTAAAACTTGCCGGTCTTATTACCAAAACGGAAAGAAAAGAAACACCTTCCAACGTAAAACTGGAGAAAATGATTTCTCGCTTGTCCCACTTATTCGAAGAATATCTGACGGAAAAAACCGCTCCTCGTGTGGTAAATCGCAAAATCAACAAGATATTTGTGGAGCCAAAATCTTGAGTCAGATTGATACTTTAAAATCTTTGGAAACTCTTTTAGAATCATTTCTCGAACGGGTGGTAAAACTAAAAGAGAGACGCCTCACCATTTTGGAGGGAATCAATCGTCTCGATGACATTACCCGCCAATCTTCACAAGGGTTGGATATAACCGATAATATCGGTAACTGGTTTGCTACCCGTCAGCAATGGTTATCAGAAAAAATTCTCAAGCCTGCCGATGTCAGGAAAATAAATACGATATTAAAAGAGCTTCAAAAAGAACTCAATATTTCTTCTGATTCCTCACCGGCAAAAAACAAAATAAATTCGGAAATTTCTCGCTGGGAAGATAAAAGCAATCAGATAATCCAAAAACTGACTCTTAAACGTCAACCGGAAATAAAAAACTCGCCAGACAATCATAATGAAGACACTATCTCATTGTTTAGTAACACCTTATACCGTTTAAGCGGGTTATTTGAAGATGTTTCCGAGAACAAGAAACATATTCTAACCGTTCTTAATGACCTCCTCAAAAGTGCTCAAGCACAAACCAATAAAGATGCCTTGATTTTATCCGCATTTATCATATATTATCTCAAGCAAAAAGGCTATAAAGTTGAGCCGTATGTAAAAAAGTTAAAAGAAGCGGAAACACTTTTTAAACCGAAGATGTTCAATGCTTAACAGTGGTGAAAAATCATATTACCGGGCGTTGTTGGCTTTGAAAAGTAAAGATTACTTTTCAGCGTCCGAAAATTTTAAAAAAGCCGCTCCTTACTTTGAAAAGGATAAGGAGTTTAAATTGTATTTTGAAACCACGGAACTTTTAATTGCCGTCAAAAATGAATTGGCTCGCTTGAAAAAAGAAGATAATATAGAAATCGAGGAGGTTTTCTCAAATGGCTAAGAAACAAAGTTTTGCGGATAAATCCAGCAAACGTGCGCATACTATGACTTGCCCGGTGTGTAACGAAAGTAAGCAGTTTATCAAATATATCAAAGCCGTTAAGGGTGAAAAAGGCGCATGGAAATTCCGGGCTGTCAATGTTGGTGTTTGCAAATGCAACAGCGCCGAAATCTACGGCTAAACGTTAAAAAAATTTATCAATGAAATTATGTGGCAGATAATTCCTCTGCCATTTTTTTATAAGATTTTTAACGGGTACGGATTCCCCATCCGGCTTGCGTTGGGTTTAATGTGGCAGACGGGACGTCTGCCGACCACAGGACAAAAACAACTCAATGAAATATAATTCAACTGGTACCCCATCCGCTTGCGGTGGGTTATAGAAATATTCTTATTATGAAAATCATATCTCATCCAATCTAAGGTTAG
>JAADHM010000069.1 GCA_013151855.1 FCB group bacterium
TGCTCCTGAAAACAAAGACGCATTGATGAATCTTGCTTTGACATATGCTTATAAAAAAGAATATGAAAAAGCTAAAGGATTCTTTGAAAAACTCAGAGATTTATATCCCCAAGATGTTGCCGTTATATCTTCATTTATCAAGTTTTGTCTTATGGCTCATAATGACAAAGAGTTACTTGCCTTGGCTAATCAGAAGAAGATTGAAGAGAAATTTGATGGGGAAATTCTTAAACAGTTGGGGAATGCCTGTTATGAATTGAGTTGTTTTTCAGAAGCTGCCAAAATCTACCAACGATTAATCGCTATGGAATCGCTACCACCAGAGTTACTCAATAATTTGGGGAACTGCTATTTTAATATGCATCAATACAAAGAAGCTGAAGATTGTTATCAAAAGGTGTTAAATTCTGATAAGCCTTTGGAAATTACTTATCGTAATTTAGGTTTAACACAAGGGCAACTCAATGAACTTTCAGAAGCGGTGGTATCTTTGGAAAAGTATTGTCAAATTACCAAAGAAGAACCGGAAATTATCCACATTATCGGAGATTTATACGCCAAACAGGAAAAATATGACATGGCTTTAAAAAATTATGAAAAATGCCTTAAAATAAAACCCAAAGATCCAAAAGCTCTTTTTAGCTTATCAGAATGTTATCTCCGATTGGGTTACAAGGACTCCGCTATCCTTGGCTACCAAAAGGTATTGGAACTTGACCCCTATTTCGAGTTGGCTCAAAAAAGAATTTTAGAAATATCGGAATTAACCGCAAATTAAAAAATATCATATATGTTTATATGGTATACACTTATTATAAAAACATAAAGTGTTTGTTTGGGGGTATTATTCTCTGACATATTTTATAATTACTTTATATAATCCGTTTTCGAAATCTATGATAATATGATAATAAGGCGGGTATATACCTTAAGATTTTTTTACTAAAAAATGGAAAAATTATTATAAAGTTGTTGTTAATAATGCCGATAGCTTCAATATGAAAATGGGAAACTATAAATATTATAAAAGGTAAATGAATAATCTAATTATGGAGGATAATTTTTTTAACGAGGACTGAGTAATAGGATAATTGACTCGGTTATAACCAATCACATGGGAAGTGACAATGTTTATCCATGAAAAACAAACCAATAAAATAAAGAAACGGGGTAAGGAAACCCCACTAATTTCAAGGAGGATATGACATATGTCACTCAGTATTAATCACAATCTGGCAGCGCTTAACGCTCATAGAAACCTGATCAATACCAGCAACGCTCTGGAAGCTTCCATGCAGCGGTTGTCGTCAGGTTTCCGTATTAACAAGGGTTCTGATAACCCAGCCGGTCTGGTGATATCGGAACAGTTCCGGGCACAGATTGCCGGTATGAATCGTGCTATTGATAACTCCGAAGGATCAATTTCGATGATTCAAACGGCTGAAGGTGCCTTAACGGAAATTAATAATTTGTTAGTATCCATGAGAGAATTGGCTATTCATGCTGCTAACGAAGGTTTTAATGATGCCAATCAGGTTGCTGCTGACCAAGCAGAAATTGATAACTCCGTTAAAACTATTGACCGTATTGCTACCAATACCCAGTTTGGAACCAAGAAATTGCTTGATGGCACCAATGACAACATTGCTACCATTACTTCTGCTAATGGTTCTGATGTAAACATTAAGAGCTCATCTCTAAAGACTGGTCTCCATTCCGTTACTGCTACGAAAACTGCTGATTCTCAAGCAACTTTGAATACCACTTCTCTCGGCTTATCATTAGCTAATACCGATGGTGACCCATACAATTTGGCTGAGAATATTCATGAAGTTAATGTCTTACAGGCTTCCGATGTCGCCAAGAAAACATCAGGGTCAATTACCCTTGCCGATGCTTTTGGAAATAACTTGCAAATTGGTACGGCAGGAGCCGCTACCATTTCAAGCGGTGCCGTTGCTACGGCTACTGCCGGTAATGCCGGTACTTATACTTTTACGGTGAATTATCAGGAAAACGGTGAATCCCCTACCGGTGCTCAAACTCTAAGTGTTGATGTTGTCACCGGTGATACCACTTCTTCTATTGCCGCTAAATTGCAAACACAAATCAATTTGAATTCCGCTTTGGCTGGTAAGATTACTGCTACCGGTACTGATACTGGTTCGATTAATATCAGGACAGCAAATGAAGGAGCTCAATACTCAATTCAGACAGGTGCTTCATCTACTGATGCCACAACGGCATTATTTACTATTAGTGCTGGGAGTTCTCGTGGTATATCTTCAAACGTCTTGAATTTCACTGTTAATACTGCAACCAATAATAATATTACCAGTGATGTAACCATAGCTGCCGGTACCTATTCGTCACTCTCTTCACTTGTCACTGCTATGGATACTGGTTTAGGTACCGCTTTTGGTCAAGTAACAGGAACGACTAATGATATTGATGCTTCTGTTGTCAATACTAATCAGATTCAATTTGCTACTCGTGATGAAGGCTCGGATTATTCAATCAAATTGAATTCCGGTGCTGCTGGTACTGATAATTTAAGAAATGTCTTGAACTTGACCAATGATGCTCTTGCTACTACCGGTACCGATGCTTTGGTTTCTTTTGACAATTATACCAATACGATTTCAAAAGTTAACTATGCTACCACTAATACTGTAACTTTAAAGAGTGCTGCTGATGGAAGCGCCAATCAAGGTACGGTTAGTATGGTTGTAGACAAAGCTCTTAATGGCATCAACGTTGGTAACTTGTTACTTGATGTTAAAGCCGCTAAATTCGATGTCCGCCTTGATGGTGGTCCCGCTGCTTCCGTCACTGCTGGTGTTCAATCTACGATATTTAATGCTGATCGCTCTGAATCATTACAACTTACTTATGGATTGACCTCTCAGGGTGGAACGGAAACTATTAATAACACCGATCGTTCTTTGGTCTTCCAGATTGGTGCCAATGTTGGACAGACAGCTAATATTGCTATCCGTAATATGGCTTCTTCAACTTTGGGTACCGGTCTTTCTGGCAATATGTTTACTTCCTTGGCTAAGATTGATGTTACCACCGTTCAGGGCGCTCAAGATGCTCAATCGGTTATTGATGCGGCTATCAATGAGGTTTCAACCACTCGTGGTACTCTTGGTAGTTTCCAGAAGAATACCTTACAATCCAATTTGCGTAACCTCAGAATTGCGTCTCAAAACTTGACCGCCGCTGAATCGCAAATTCGTGATACGGATATGGCTAAAGAGATGTCTGAATTTACTAAGGAACAGATTTTGGTACAAGCCGGTACTGCCATGCTGGCTCAAGCCAATCAGATTCCACAGATTATTCTTTCTCTCTTTAGATAGAATAAATGGAATGGTTAAATGATTTGGGGGAAGTTAATACTTCCCCCGAACAAATATAAAAAACTATGATGACATTGAAGTCAAAGGTAACAGGAGTTAAAAATGCCCGGTCTTAATTCGGTAGATGGTATCAATTCCGGTCTTAATACCAAACAAATCATTGATAATATTATAAAATTTGAGCGGCGAAATGCCGTTTTACTTGAGCAAGAAGAAAAGCAAAAGCAAACGATTATTACTGCTTATCAAGCGTTACAAGCAAAATTTTTAGCTTTAAGCACAGATTTAAGCAGCCTTAAAAAAACCAGCACTTTTGACAAAACCGCCATAGATATTTCCGATGATTCGGTAATCAGTGCCAGCGCCGATGGTAGAGTGGGGGTCGGCAGTTATAACTTACATTATCATTAGCTCGGAATCACCAGATAGCCAGCCAAGGTTTTGATGACGAATCGCTGGGTTCATTTGGGACAGGGAATATTACCATTCAAGTGGGGGATGGTTCTTCTCAAACTGTTGTTATCGATGAAAACAATAATTCTCTTTTGGGTATTAAAAAAGCAATAAATGATGCTAATATTGGGGTGACAGCTTCTATTATCAATGATGGCACTTCATCTAACTCTTATCGTTTAGTGCTATCTTCTGATAAAACCGGAGCTAAAAATAAAATAAACATAACTTCCACTTTAAGTGGAGGTGGTAATTTAAATTTTAGCACGGCTACTTTTGATAATCCCGAAACGGTTTCTTTTAATTCCGGTTCTACTTCACAAGTTTCTCTCGGGCTGACAGCTGCGTATACCGGAGCGGAAAATAAGACTTATACTTTTACCGTCGCCGGTAGTGGCTCGCAAACGGTCGGGACTGACAATATTACCATTAATTGGACTGATGGCACCAATTCGGGAGCTATTGTCGTTACTCAAGCAGATACGGAATATGATCTGGTGGGTACCGGTGCCGATGGTCTCAAATTATCTTTTTCTGCGGGAACTTTTAATGCCGGTGATACTTTTCAGGTGAATACCTTTGCTCCTCTTTTACAAGAACCATCAGATGCTAAGATATCCCTTGGTTCGGCGGGAGGGACAGGGTCACCGATTACGATTACTTCCACAACCAATACTTTTACCAATGTAATCAGCAATCTAACTCTTAATGTAAAAAAAGAAACGTTAGCCGGAGAAAGCGTTACTTTAAATACCGATGTTGATGTTCAGGCTATTAAAGATCAAATAAATACCTTTATAAAGCATTATAACGATGTTACCAAATATATTGATGAGCAAAATAAATTCACCAAGGATTCCAAGTCCACCCCTCCTTTGTTTGGCGATTATAGCGTGTGGAGTATGGAAAACTCCTTGAGGAATAGTTTGGGTTCGGTTATCGATGGTATAAAATCAGAATATAATCAGTTGTATGCCATAGGGATGAGAACCACGGGAAGTGGAAATTTAGCCATAACCGATCCTACTCGTTTGGAGGATGCCCTTAAAAATAATCTTGATGATGTCATTAAGCTCTTTACCAATTCGGCCAATTCGACCAGTAACGCCATTGAATTTCTCTCCGCTTCTTCTGATACTGTTGACGGACTTCCCTTTAATGTCGATATTACTCAGGTAGCAACTTCCGGAGGTTTCAAGGGGAGCGTGATCAGTGACCCGGCATCCACATCTTTGACGATAGATGGTACCAATGACCATCTGAAGTTAAAAGTCGATGGTTTGGTATCGGATGAAATGGTGTTGTCAAATAAAAGCTATACTTCTTCTTCCGAACTGGTTAAAGAAATTCAAACCAGAATTGATAATGACAGCAAAATTGGTGATAAAGGTGTCACGGTGGAATGGGTCACGAGTGGTACGGGGGGATATCTAAAATTTAACAGCCCCACCTACGGTTCTACATCAAAAGTCGAATTTGATACTTCCGTGGCTGATTCGGCATATAGTATTTTAGGGCTTTCTAATGGAGCGTACTTTGTCGGTGATGATGTTGTCGGAACTATTAATGGCGAAGAAGCAAAAGGTCAAGGACAAATACTAACCGGTAAAGATGATAATAAAACTACCGCCGGCTTGAAGTTGAAAGTCTCTCTTGATAGTTCACAACTGGTAACGGGAGCGGAAGGTTCTATTACCATTACCAAAGGAGTTGCTTCCAGAGAATATGACTTTGTCGAAAGTTTGACAAAATCGAAAGATGGTTTGTTAGATCGTCGCATTAGTGGTTATCAAGATCAAATTGATGCCCTAAAAACAAGAGTCAATGAAATTGATGCTCGTCTTGCTATTAAAAGAGATTCTCTTTTGAAACAATTTTATCATATGGAAACAGTGTTGGGACAACTTAATACTCAGGGTCAGTTTTTGACTAATCAATTGGCAGGAATAAATGTTAATTGGAAAGGTTCGAAATAAAAATTAAC
>JAADHM010000123.1 GCA_013151855.1 FCB group bacterium
TATGGGGTTAGGTTTTAATCCGTAAAACCATTGACCTACGGTTGCTCTGGTAAAATACTGGATTTCCGGCAATTGAGGGTTGTCAGTTAGTACCTTAAATGACCTATTGGTTGGCCCAAATAAATCTTTGGTGTCAAAAGTTAGTTTGAAAAAAACGGTATCATCAGGTTGCACAACGGAATCGGATGAAACGACGTTGGAACAATCACAAGAGATATCTATTTTAGTTATTTTTACGGGTTTTTGGGTAACATTAATATATTTATAATTATGAAATAATTTGAAATCAATACCGACATGGCCAAAATTATACATTTGGTCTTTGTATGGTACAATTTTTTGAGCACTTAAAAAGGATGGGTATAGAAAGAATAAGGTTAATAAAAAAATTGAAATGGTTTTCTTTTTCATAATCATTCAACTCACTTCCGCTTTTGATAAAAAACCGTGTTCGATCATCCACTTGTCGTTATAGCATTTACTTAAATAGCGTATACCGGCATCGGCAAAAACACCGACAATCAATGCTTCGGGACCCAAATCTTGAGCTATCTTTTCCATAGCTACCGCTACCGCCCCGGAGGAACCGCCTGCGGAAATACCTTCTTTCTTGGCAATTAAACGAGCACGATTAAAAGAATCTTTGTCGGAAACAGTGATAACCTGGTCAACCATATCAGGGTGCATAGCTTTGGTAATGACATCAGAACCGATTCCTTCAACTTTATAGGCGTAACCTTTGATTTCTTTTTTATTTTTGATGTATTCGGCAAAAACCGAACCTTCGGGATCAACGGCAATAGTTTTAATTTTTGGGTTTTTTTCCTTAAGAAAATGGGCAGCTCCGGAAAATGTTCCGCCGGTACCGATGCCACAAACAAAATGGGTTATTTTACCGTCGGTATCTTCCCAAATCTCGGGTCCGGTGGTTAAATAGTGCGATTCCACATTCTCTTGACTGTCATACTGATTTAGGTCAAAATAACCGTTTTCCTTGGCTAACCTGCGAGCTACCATATAAAATCCTTCAGGATCGTCGTGCTCTTCAACTTCGGGAGTTACAATCACTTTTGCACCGTATGATTTAATCAAATCAATTTTTTCTTGGCTGGTTTTTACCGGTGTGGTTACAATAGCCTTTAGCCCCAAAACCGAAGTAACCATAGCCAATGCCGATCCGGTATTACCGGAGGTATTATCTATCACCGTATCGCCCGGTTTTAAATGGCCTTCGTTCATAGCCTTTTTTAAAATGTGAAATGTTATTCTGTCTTTAACGGAACCGGTGGGGTTAAAAAACTCCAGTTTTACATACGCTTTCGGACCCGGGTCAGGGATTTTTGTCCGCAGCCGTAGTATTGGGGTATGACCGATAAGTTCTAATACTGATTCATACGCTTTCATATTTAAAATGTCCTTTATTATTTCTTAATCTTATACAATTTGTTTATAATATTCAACAATTTAATTTAAAAAAAACTGTTCTGTTTTAAGTTGACAATATGCAAACATTAAACGTTAATATAATTAGGAAATTAAAAATAATTTTAGTTAATAAAACAATAAAAATATCTCAAAGGAGAGATTTATGAATATTTATAAATTGTCTCTATTTATTATGTTGGCATTAATGCTCACTTTTGGTTGTTCCAAAAAGAAGGAAGAAGCTGCCAAGCTTGAAAAGGAAATGCTCAACCAACAGGATACGACAACAATGGTTGATACCACCGCACCGGCAGTTACCCAACAAGCGCCCGAATCTACAACCGCCATGGGCAATGCCGCCGCCGTTCCCCAAGAAGAAACACAGGCGATGCCCAGCCAACCGGCAGGTGAAGGTTATACCGTTCAGGTTGCCAGTTGTGAAAATCAAACTTATGCCGAGTATTTGGTAAAGACCTATACCGAACGTGGCTATCAGCCTTATGTTTCGACAGTTACCATTGATGGACAAACATATTATCGCGTTCGTATTGGCGTTTTTGATAATCTAAATGAAGCCAAAGCCTTACAATCGGAACTGAGCGATAAATACTCGGTCAATTCCTGGATTGATAAAACCGAATAGTTTTTCCTCAAAAGTAAATAACGTAATTTCTTAAAGACCTGACGTTTAGATTGTCAGGTCTTTTTTTTATCTTGGATATTTTTTAATATTTTCAACAAGCGAGGGGAAGAATACTTCTTATGGGCTAAAGAGTCGTTGAAATCATAGGGGGCGATTTTGTTTGAAACTAAAAAGCACATTCGTTAAATTAAAGGGAAAATAATTTATTATGAACTTGAGAGAAAGGGAGTTTTGATATGTTCAGAAAAATCATATTGTCGTTTGGAATAATAATTTTCTTATACAGCACTGGTTTGGCCTTAAATTTCAAAGTCATTGATGTTATAAAAGTTGGTAGCTATGGAGCAGGTGGAATAGCGTGGTCACCGGATGGTAAATGGCTGGCATATTTTAAAGATAAACAATTGATGCTTGCTGATAGTCTGGGTAAAAGTCATTCGGTTGCTAAGTTTAGTTCTTGGACTTCAAGATTCTGTTGGGTTTCCAATGAAGAAGTGGCTATCACATTAACTAAGAGAATCTCGAGATGGAGCACCGATTATAAATTGATTTTGGTAAATATAAAAACTGGGTTAACAACGAATTTGGATGAATATCTTAGCGATAGAAAGAAATATAAATCTGACAGACAAATACCAAAACAAATTTACGGACCATACTTAACCGTGGAAGGGAATGCATACTATCGTATTGAAAGATATGGTGAAAAATATGGTAAGAATTCGATAAAAATGATACCAACTCAATTTAAGAAAAAGGAATCATTAGCTAATAATCATATTCTTAGAACGGGAGAAGATGCCTTATACATGGTTAATGTTAATTTTATGGATTCCATCAAGATATCCAATAAACCCTATAAACCATATTTGATTTTACCTATGCATATTAGTCCTGATAGAAGCCATATCATGTTTGGAGGGACAATTGTTCGTTTAAAAGATGATCTAACAATAGTTTTGGATACATTAGCAGCGGTTAGAAAACGCCCTAAAGGTACAGCCGGATGTGGTTTCGGAGATGAATCGTTTAACCCTAATCCAAAATATAGTGAAGTAGCATTTGATCTCTCTTGTGATAATGGATTGGATTATATGGTTAATAGAATAGGTGTCTTTGATTATACAACTAATCAATTTACTCTTCTCAATGATACGGTTCATTTAAATGATTGCGTTTATCCTGTTTATGCACCAGATGGAAAGCGGATAGCTTTTCTATCAGGCAGAGACCTTTATGTTATTAAACGGGAGATTGAACAATGACCAAGAAGAAATTTAGGGAAGAAATTGTAGTTATGTGGGTATTTAATTTTAAGCTCTGTCGGGTCTTGACCTGAAAGGTTGTGACCCGGCAGATTGATGAGCATTAAAAAAGTCTGGTCACACTCGCCTTCGGCGAGCAAGACCAGACTTAACTTTCAAAGGGGTCATTCCTGCGCAAGCAGGAATCTAAAGAAAGATTCCCGTTTTTCACGGGAATGACAAATATGTATTTTCATGAGGATTCCATGGTTTAGGATAGATTGATACTGTATTATTTTTTATCTTTATCTATCCCTTTTAGATATTTATTGAAAAACTCAACCTGTTTGCGGTATTCGGTAATAATATTAACACGCTTTCTGGGTCCGTGGCCTTCATCGGGGAAAATTAACGAATCCACGACACCGCCATTGTGAGA